>JAFURN010000030.1 GCA_017480865.1 Ruminococcus sp.
ACTGCATTCTTTGGTTCGGAAGCCTACAGCAAGGAAGAGCTCGTTGCTGAGATCGGAGCTTCTGCGCTGGTGAATCATGCCGGGCTTGAAACTGCTGACAGCTTCCGCAACAACGCGACATACGTCCAGAACTGGCTGCAGGTGCTCAGGAATGATAAGCGGTTCATCGTCAGCGCTGCAGGCAAGGCCGAAAAGGCCGTGAAGCTGATACTGGGGCTGGCGGTTTAACCGCCGCCCCATATGGAGGAAATACGATGCAGGATTTGTTTATAGACGTCTCTGACAACCTGCTGACGGATATGCGGCTGCTTGTTGAGGGTGCGCTCAGCATCTACGAAAAGGATATGGCTCCGCTGAGCCGTCTGGCAAGGGAAAATGATCTGATGGCTGCTTACAGAGGCTTCAGCACCGTCGCGTCTGCGCTGTACGACCTGCGGGACTACATCTGCGAGTTTGAGGACGCTCACACGAAGGAAGCCTTGAAAGCATTTGAGGCGTAAAATAAAACAGTTGTATTTGCTGATACTTGAAACGGCAGAAAAACAGGCCGAAAACCTGTAAATTCTGTAAACGATATTGGAAACGAAATGATTCGAGGTTTTCTCTTACACGGAGGTAGAAATATGGGTAAGATTTATGGATATGCGCGTTGCTCGACGACTGAAGACAGGCAGGATATCACGATTCAGATCGACAAGCTGAAAGCAGCGGGAGCTGACGAGATTTTCTTTGAGTACGAGCACGGACAGGCTCCGGTCAAACAGAGCCTGCAGACGCTTTTTGATCTGGTACAGCCGGGGGATACGATTTTGACGGTAGAAGTATCACGCCTCTCGCGCAGCACCCAGCAGCTGTGCGGCATCATTGATAAGGTGAAAGAGAAGCAGATTTGCCTGTGCATACTGGGCAGCATTACGGTTGATTGCCGGAACGGTGAGATGGACGCAATGACGAAGGCATTTCTGCAGATTTCAGCTGTGTTCTGTGAGCTGGAAGTATCTATGCTCAGGGCAAGGGTGAAGGGCTCTCTACAACACGCAAAAGCCCAAGGCAAGAAGCTGGGAAGAAGGCCGACCACTAAGGATGATATCCCGCCGATCTTCTACAAGCACTATCCTGCGTTTATGTCCGGGACGCTGAATGTATCGGAACTGGCAAGGATATGCGATTTAAGCAGACCCACGGTGTATAAGTATTTGAAGTTGGTGGAATAGAAGAAGCCCTCCCATGTGGGAGGGCTTTAAGTCATTTCCGGAAACAGGAAAGATTTCAGATCCGTATCATCAGGTTATTGAGTTTGAGTGCGTTCAGATAGACCATATCCGAAGCGATGCCTCGGATCAATTTCAAACCAATATTTGCAGAAGGATCATCATCCGTAAACTGTTCCAGATATCTGGCCGGATTGAACAGAGGACAGTCATCACGGATACGCAGGGTCCAACCATCACTCTTGCGCAGAATACGCAAATCGATGTGATGTGCCTTACCATCGCTGAAACCACGTTCCATTATGTTGCCAACAACTTCTTCTACCGTGAGGCTTACCAGATAAGTCTGGCGGACTGTGGCTCCATTTTCTGTACAAAATACGGACACATCCTGAGACAGTCGGACAGAAAGATCTTCTCTGTTTTCCGATATGCTGTATTCATGGATGGCCAGAATATCCTTTCCCAGTGCATCGGGCATGGGAACAAACGCTCCGAAGCCCTGTACATCGCACTTTCTGAAACGGAAGAGGGCCAGCATAACGATGGTGGTGATTCCTTCACCGAGTACGTAGCACAGCCATATGGACGGAATTCCAAACAGACTGCCCAGCAGCAGTGACATCAGGAACGGACAGAGAAAACAATCGCAGATAGAAAGTGCATAGGATTTTTTGATCTGACCCGTGCCCTGCAGATAGCTGCGATAGATAAGGTTGGTTCCATAGAAGATCATGCAGAGCGTGTACAGACGGAAACCTGCAATTGTGGTGGCAATTGCCGCAGAATCACCGTTGTAAAACATGCTTACAACCGGCTGGGCCAGGCACATGAAGAATACCATACATGCGCCGTTTACGATGACATTGTATTTCATCG
>JAFURN010000031.1 GCA_017480865.1 Ruminococcus sp.
GCTGTTGTTGTTGTCGTTGCAGGCTTTGTAGTTGTCACTGCTGTTGTAGCAGGTGTGGTTGTTGTGTTAGTCGGACCTGCTGTAGACGATGTTGCTGCTGTTGTTGTCATTGCAGGCTTTGTAGTTGTTGCTGCTGTTATAGCAACGGTCGTTGTTGTTTCAGCTGCGGTTGTAGTAACCTCAGTTGTTGTAGATTCGACAGTGGTTGTAGTGGAGACTGTGGTCGTGGTTGCAGCAGCGGTTGTAGTTGTAGTTTCCTCAGGTGCTTTATAGATATTGGTAAATACTGCTTCTGCGATGTAATCTCCCGTTGTCTCATCCTTTTCAGCAGATGAGATCTCCTGAATCTCCATTGCACCATCCATATCCGTATCGGTTACGATGATATCAAAAGCAAATTCCGAGGTATCATAGGTCATATACGGCAGGGTGCCCTTTTCTTCCGTCACACGGAAGGAATAGGTTCCCAGCTGTGTGAATTTCTCCTTCTGAATCAGGCTGGTAAAATCAAACTGGCTGAAATCCTGATTCTCTGCATCATAACTGATATCCGCAGTACCCAGCGTACTCCACACGCCTTCCGCATCCTGCTGCTCCAGAAGGAAACGGAAGCTGTCACCCGCCTGCCAATCTCTTCCGGAGAGAATCTTTTCACCAGATACTGTGAGATTATCAGGACTTACCGGCAGCGGCGTATAAACATTAATATAATTCAGCGTTACCGGATTTTCTGCGGAAACTGTTACCGTGCGTTCGGGATCGCCCTCTGATACAGAGAAGCCGCTTCCCTCCTTCAGAATTTCCGTAACGGTTACCTGCGTATCCTCATCAATGCCCTCGATGCCTACCGACTCACCGGGCTTTACAGACAGCTGAATCTTACCGTTTTCATCGGCAGTGATTGCTCCCTGAGAGGTTGTAAACGTACATCCGGCAAAGAATACGCCGAGATTTACCTCAAAATCGAACTTGATATTCTGCGGAATCACATAATCCTCACCATAGGGGTGTTCCACGGTTTTGCTGATGATCAAATCGCCCATCGCGCTTTGAAAGGGGACGAATGTATTGGTTGCCGGCGCAGTCTGTGCGATGATGTATGCAAGGCTGGGCGGTATCGCCGCATTCAGCAGACAGCATACGGACAGCGGCAGGGCAATCCATTTGTATTTTTTCAGTCGTTTCAATGTACCTCTCCTTTCTGTATTTTTTCAGCAATCAAAAGGCACAGTTCCTATGCCCTTTGATTGCCGCCTGATCCTCACGAGGAGGGTCAGGACGGACAAGTAAAATCAATTATTCATTTACAGTAACATTCGCTTCGCCAGCCTTGATCTGCCACAGACCGTTGAAATCAGAATCAACAACATTGTTGCCTTCAAGATTTACGATATAAGTACCACTTGTGCCATCAATAGAAACAGCCGCTACATGGTGAACGTTATTATAAGTGTAAGCCGGAGCAGTTGCATTAAAAGTACAATCCTTTACAGTAACTGTCTGAGCAACGCTTGTTCCATCCTGGTAAACGAGGATTGCCCGACCATCGGTGTTGAAGGTGCAGCCATCAAACACAGCGGAATATGCGCCGCCTACACGAAGATACTCGTTGGTGATGTTAAATTCGCAGTTCTTGAAACTGCTGTTACCGACACCAAGATTGTAGGTATTTTGAATCACGCAGTTATTGTAGGTACCACTAAGACGTGCATATCCTGCATAAAGAGTGCTGTTTGTCTTAATAGTCACGCCGTTAAAGGTAACAGTGGAACCGTCGAAATTATAGTCCAGCTGACCATTTGCTTCACCCTGACCGGCAGGAACAACCTCAATGATGGAATCCTTGGTTCCGTTGAGTGTCAGAGTTTTGCCCTTTGCAGCCACAGGAGCGTGATATGTACCGGCATTGAGATAAATCTCTGTCTCTCCAGCTTCGATTGCAGCAGCCAGTTCTGTGTCATTGGAAACTGCCTTAGCTATTTTAACTGCCACACCGTCAATTACAAGCTTGCCGGTTGTATCGGGAACAAATCTGCCGTAAAGGTTACTCTGACCCTCAGGAGCTGTTTTGCCAGTCTGAGTGAGTGTGTTACCGCTTTCGGTAATGTTGCTGATCGTAAGCTCACCGACATTCGCTGTTCCGACTACAACGCCGACTCTCCAACCGCCATCGTCAGTTGAGATAAGTTCATTATCCTTCACTGTGCAGTTTGTAACAGTGGAATAAGTCCAGGCATTGTTGCCTGCATGACCATAAATACCGCCGACTGAGCCGTCGCAAGTAATGGTATTACCGATTACAGAACAGTCTTCAATATTGACATAAGTCTTTACAGGACCGTCATTTGTGTTATTGTAACCTGCTGTCCATCCGATAAGGCCGCCAGTTCTCGAACCAGAGCCGCCTGTTACTGTAGAATTGATAAGGTGACAATTTGTAAGAGAAATTGTAGTCATGGAATCAACGGACTCAATAAAAGCACCTGATCCTATTGTGTTTGTGCTTACGATATCAGAATCTGCAATCGTGAGATTCTTGATCTCGATACCAGAAGCACCTGCAAAACCACCTGCAAACAGAGGCGCACTCAGACCAGTAATCGTAGAACCGCAGCCCTCAACCGTTACAACACCTGCACCATGATAGCCGTCAACCTTTATGGGAGTCCACTCAAGTTCAGAGGCATCAATGTCACTTGTGATGTAAATTGTATTATTGCCCGATCCGGCATCGGTTGCGTCTGTAAGAGCAGTCATAAGTTCCTCGGGGGTAGAAACCATAGTAACTCCGATTCCATCTGTCCACGGATGGGAGGTTGCAGTGATCGCACCAAATTCTTCATTCAGAGCGGCTGCAGGACCCAGATCCTCAAAATTCTCTGCCTGCAGAGCCTGGGTAAATGCCAGGATCTCAAGTGTATTGCCATACTTTTCATACACTTCATTGGTAGCAGTCTTATCCATATAGATCTGCTTCAGACTGGGAATTGTAGAGGTTCTGCCCGGAAGTGCTTCTGTGTAGGTTGCTGTATAAAGGAAATAGGTTGTACCTTCAATTACAAC
>JAFURN010000001.1 GCA_017480865.1 Ruminococcus sp.
GTGATATGTCCTTTGAGCAGCGCATGGTAACACCGGAGCCGATTCCGGAGGACAGGGATGCGGAGAACTCGCTGCGTCCCCGTACGCTGCATGAATATATCGGACAGGATAAGGTCAAGGAAAATATGGCGGTTTATATTGAGGCTGCAAAGCGGCGCGGTGATGTGCTGGATCATGTGCTTCTGTATGGTCCGCCGGGGCTTGGCAAGACGACCCTTTCTGCAATTATTGCAAGGGAAATGGGTGTGAATCTGCGTGTAACGACAGGACCTGCCATTGAAAAGCCGGGCGATCTTGCAGCGCTCCTGACCAATCTCCAGACAGGTGATGTCCTGTTTATTGACGAGATTCACCGGCTTTCCCGTGCAGTTGAGGAGATCCTCTATCCTGCGCTGGAAGATCATGCTATTGATATTATTATGGGAAAGGGGCCCTCTGCACGTTCTCTTCGGATCGACCTCAATCCCTTTACGCTGGTAGGTGCCACCACGCGTGCCGGACAGCTTTCCAGCCCGCTCCGTGACCGTTTTGGCATTGTCCAGAGACTGGAACTTTATACACCGGAACAGCTGACGGATATTGTCAGACGAAGCAGTATGATTCTGGAGATATCCTGTTCACTGGATGGCGCCATGGAAATTGCGCGCCGTGCAAGAGGTACGCCTCGTATTGCAAACAGGCTGCTGAGACGTGTCCGTGATTTTGCGGATGTTATGGGCAATGGCGAGATTACAAA
The DNA here is from genome assembly GCA_017480865.1 of Ruminococcus sp. Lineage (GTDB taxonomy): Bacteria > Bacillota > Clostridia > Oscillospirales > Ruminococcaceae > Ruminococcus_C. The sequence continues at coordinate 737 of JAFURN010000001.1, forward strand.
GGATATTGCAATGGTTGCTCTGGACCGGCTGGAGATCGATCAGCTGGGACTGGACAGCAACGACCGGAGAATGCTGGAAATGATCATCAAGGGCTATGGCGGCGGACCGGTGGGACTGGAGACTCTTGCCTCTGCATTGGGCGAGGAAACGGTGACGCTTGAGGATGTCTGCGAGCCGTATCTGATGCAGCTTGGATTTCTGGCAAGAACACCGCGGGGACGCTGTGCAACAGACCTTGCTTATGCACATCTTGGATATCAGGCACCGAACCGCAGTACAGGCACACCGCCTGCTGCACCGGGGCAGATGTCCCTGCTTTAAACTGCATCTGCTCTATCAATCAAAATAATATGACATAAAGGAGTTTAACATACTATGGGAAGATTATTTGGAACAGACGGCGCAAGAGGCGTTGCAATTACAGAACTGACCTGCGAACTGGCAATGCAGATCGGACGTGCAGCAGCATTGGTGCTCACAAAGGAAACCGACAGGAAGCCGTGCATTTTTATCGGTAAGGATACCCGGATCTCTTCGGATGTACTGGAGGCAGCACTTTGTGCAGGTATCTGCTCTGTAGGTGCAGATGCGGTGCGTCTGGGCGTTGTACCCACACCGGCTGTTGCGCATCTGGTACGTACAAAGGGTGCATCTGCTGGTGTCATGATCTCCGCCTCTCACAATAGTGTGGAATTTAATGGCATCAAGCTGTTTGCATCCACAGGCTATAAGCTGCCGGATGCAGTGGAGGAAGAGATCGAATCCCTGATTCTTGACTGCCCGGAAAAGATGCAGCTGAAATCGCATACGGATATCGGACGCATTCTGGATTATACAGCTGCGCAGGATGATTATATTGACTATATCGCAAGCTGCATCGGTACGGATTTCAGCGGTACATATCTGGCACTGGACTGTGCAAACGGCAGCGCATCGGGTACCGCACAGAAGCTTTTTGAAAAGCTGGGCGCATGTGTGGATATGCTCAGCGCAGAACCGGACGGCACAAATATCAATGAAAACTGCGGCTCTACGCATATGGAAAATCTCATGGCATATGTCAAGGAGCATGGCTGCGATGCAGGTCTTGCTTTTGATGGTGACGCAGACCGATGTCTTGCTGTAGATGAAAACGGTACTCTTGTAGATGGGGATAAGCTGATTGCAATTGCGGCAAGTGCTATGAAGAAGGGGGGTACACTGAAGAAGGATACTGCTGTTGTAACGGTCATGACAAACCTCGGCTTCTTCCATTTTGCAAAGAGAGAAGGAATTTCTACTGCTGCAACAAAGGTAGGGGACAGATATGTTCTGGAGGAAATGCTTGACAAGGGCTACAATGTCGGCGGCGAGCAGAGCGGACATATTATCTTCCTTGACCATGCAACAACAGGCGATGGTCAGCTGTCCGGCGCAAAGACCATTGAGACACTGGTGAAGTCCGGTCAGAAGATGAGTGCGCTTGCGGGCATGATGGAGACATTCCCTCAGATGATGCTGAATGTGCGTATCCGTCCGGAGCATCGTGCGGTCTGGAGGGAGGATGCATCCGTTCAGGCAGTTATGGCGTCCTATGAGGAAAAGCTGGGAGAAAACGGACGTATTCTTGTAAGAGAAAGCGGAACTGAGCCGCTGATCCGTGTTATGGTAGAAGGAAAGGATGCAGCCCTCATGGAGGAAGCATGCAGAACGATTACTGCGGAAATTGAAGCATTTGTACAGAGATAAGATAAAGGAGCGAGTATTTTGAGAGCAGCAAATCAGTGGAAAGAGTATCGCATTCTGGATACATCCGCACAGGAAAAACTGGAGGTATGGAACGGTGTTACGCTGATTCGTCCGGACCCCCAGATTATCTGGCATACCCCCAAAAACGCTCCTCAATGGAACCGTGCAGACGGTCATTACAGCCGTTCCTCTACAGGCGGCGGCAGCTGGAGCTTTACCAGGAAGCTTCCGGAATCATGGCCGCTTCATTATGAACCCCTTGACCTGATCTTCCGCATTCAGCCTACCGGCTTTAAGCATACCGGACTTTTTCCGGAGCAGGCTGTCAACTGGGATTTTGCAGCAGAAAAAATACGCAGTGCCGGCAGACCGGTTTCTGTACTGAATCTGTTTGCATATACGGGCGGTGCAACGCTTGCCTGTGCAAGTGCTGGTGCATCGGTCTGCCATGTGGACGCATCCAAGGGTATGGTGCAGTGGGCAAGAGAAAATGCTGCACTGTCCGGCATGACAGAAAAGCCCATCCGCTGGATCGTGGATGATTGCGAGAAGTTTGTGGCAAGAGAGATCCGCAGAGGCAGAAAGTATGATGCGATCATCATGGATCCGCCCAGCTATGGCAGAGGTCCCGGCGGTGAGGTCTGGAAGCTGGAGGACTGCATTTACGATCTGGTAAAGCTGTGTGCAGGTGTACTCAGTGATGATCCGTTGTTTTTCCTGATCAACAGCTATACAACAGGACTTTCCCCTTCTGTTATGGGATACATACTGGGCAGTGTAGTACAGAGCCGGTTCGGAGGCGCAGTATCCTTCGATGAGATCGGACTTCCTGTAGAGGCAAGCGGCATGGTACTGCCCTGCGGCAATACTGCGATCTGGCAGAGTGAATCACGAAAGGATTAAAAGAGATTATATGAATGTTCAGCTGAAGGCAGATCATGTCTGGTTTCATTATACAGATGAGGAGGGAAACAGAACCTCGGATGATGTTCTGAAGGATGTTTCTCTGGAGATTGAAAAGGGTTCTTTCACTGCAGTGCTGGGTCATAACGGCTCCGGCAAGTCGACACTTGCACGGCTCATGAATGGTATTCTCGTGCCGGGTTCCGGTACTGTACTGGTGGAGGGTATGGATACCCGGGATGAGGATTTGCTTTATGACATCCGCCGGCATGTAGGAATGGTATTCCAGAATCCGGACAACCAGATCGTTGCAACAATCGTAGAGGAGGATGTTGCCTTCGGCCCTGAAAATTTAGGAATTGACCCTGCAGAGATCCGCAGACGTGTGGATGATGCCCTGCGTGCAGTGGATATGTATGACTATCGGCTGCATGCACCGTCTCAGTTATCAGGCGGTCAGAAGCAGAGAGTTGCCATTGCGGGCATTATTGCCATGCGTCCGGACTGCATCATTCTGGATGAGCCGACTGCAATGCTGGATCCGAGAGGACGTAGAGAGGTCATGAAAACCATTCGTATGCTGAATCGGGAATTCGGGATTACAGTGGTCCTGATCACCCATTACATGGATGAAGCCGTGCAGGCGGACCGTGTGGTGGTCATGGATGACGGAAAAATCATTCTGGACAATGTGCCGCAGGCGGTTTTCACAAAGCCCGAACTGCTTCAGGCGGTGGGATTGGATGTCCCGCAGGCAGCAGAGCTTCTGCAAAGCCTTGGGGAGGCAGGACTGCCGATAACGGTATCGGCGATCGATGAGGCATCCTGTGTGGATGCGATTATGAATTTGTTTGCGTAAATGAGGGAGAATGCTGTGGCAATACTACGTACAGAGGAACTGACATATCAATATAGCGCAGGAACGCCGTTTGAGAAAACAGCGGTAGACCACGTGAATCTGGAAATTGAAGAAGGCGCATTTGTGGGAGTGATCGGTTCTACAGGATCGGGAAAATCCACACTCATGCAGCATTTCAACGGTCTGCTGCGCCCCACATCGGGAACGGTTTATCTGGATGGTACGGACATCTGGGAGGATAAGACAAAGATCCGTGATGTGCGTTTTCAGGTGGGTCTGGTGTTTCAGTATCCGGAGTATCAGCTGTTTGAGGAAACTGTTTTCCGGGATATTGCATACGGACCGAAAAATATGGGTCTGACGGAAAATGAGGTGAAGGAACGTGTTCTGGAAACAGCAGAACTAGTGGGACTGGATGAGGAAATTCTGGCGCAGTCTCCTTTTGCGTTGTCGGGCGGACAGAAGCGCCGGGTTGCCATTGCAGGTGTTATGGCGCTGCGCCCTCGTATTCTGATCCTGGACGAGCCTACAGCAGGTCTTGATCCTATGGGACGCGAGGATATCCTCGCAGAGATCCGTGCTTATCATAAGAAGACAGGCGGAACGGTCCTGCTGGTTTCCCACAGTATGGAGGATGTGGCAAAATGCGCCGGGAAAATCCTCGTGATGGACCATGGCAGCGTGTTCTGCTATGAGGATACTGCTGCTGTATTCCGCCGTGTAGAGCAGCTGGAGCAGCTTGGTCTTTCCGTGCCCCAGGTAACGAAGATCTGCGCAGAACTGCGGAAAAGAGGCATTCCCCTTGGGAATGATATCTATACCGTGCAGGAGGCTGTCCGTCAGCTTGCAGCCTGCTACAAGGCGAAAAAGGGAGGTGCATCTGTATGCTGAAGGATATAACCATCGGACAGTATTTCCCGGGAGACAGCCTGCTTCATCGCCTGGATGCACGTTTTAAAATTGTTATGACCCTTTTGTATATCGTCATGCTGTTTATGGGTGAGGCATTCTATTCTCTTGCCTTTGGCATGGTATACTGCATTGCAGCTCTGCTTCTTTCCAGGCTACCGGTAAAGCTGTTCTTCAAAAGCCTGAAGCCGCTGATTCCCATTCTTCTGTTCACTGCGGTTCTGGATGTTTTCTTTATTACAGATGGTACTGTTTACCTGGAAGCAGGATTTCTGAAAATCACTGAGGAAGGGGTTCTGACAGCTGTACGCATGGTGGTACGGATCATCTTCCTGATCGTAGGATCCTCCCTGCTGACCTATACGACCTCGCCGATTCAGCTGACGGATGCCATTGAGCGGCTTCTGGCACCGCTCAAAAAGGTACATTTTCCGGTGCATTCTTTTGCAATGATGATGACCATTGCCCTGCGCTTTATCCCGACGCTGATGGAGGAAACAGATAAGATTATTGCAGCGCAGAAGGCAAGAGGTGCAAGCTTCGATACCGGTAAGCTCACGGACAAGGCCAAGGCACTTGTACCGGTGCTGATTCCACTTTTCGTATCTGCCTTCCGCCGCGCGGAGGAGCTTGCAACGGCAATGGAATGCCGCTGCTACCGGGGAGATATCGGACGTACAAAAATGAAGCAGATGCATGCATGTATGCGTGACTGGATCGCACTGGGCGTGACGCTTTTGCTGCTGTGCTGTGCGGCAGCAGCGGCAGTGCTGCTATAAGTGGAGGTGCAGACTATGGATTCTGAAATGATGACAGGCACTGCTGCAATGGCAGTACCGGAGCCGGAAACTTACAAAACTCAATTGCATCAGAAAAAGGCAGATACAAGGATATATCTGCTTTTGTCGTTTTTTGTACCGTGTATTCTGGTGGGAGTTTCGTGGATTTTTATGGGGATTCACCCCTTCGGAAGCAGCCAGATTCTTGTAACAGACTTCTGGCATCAGTATTTTCCTTTTGCCAATATTCTTCATGAAAAGCTTCAGAGTTTTTCGTCACTGCTTTATACATGGGATTCCGGAATGGGTTCCAATTTCCTTGCCATGATGGCATACTATGCAGCAAGTCCCCTGAACCTGCTTACGATTTTTGTGCCGGACGCTTTCCTTCGGGATGCAATTACACTGATTCTGCTGATCAAAATCGGATGTGCAGGTCTTTTTACGGCACTGTTCCTGAAGCGTGTTTTCCGCCGGAATGATGTATCCCTTTGCTGCTTTTCCATGCTTTATGCTTTGTGCAGCTATATTATGGGCTATTACTGGAACACCATCTGGATCGACACGGTAGCACTGCTGCCGCTTGTTATGCTTGGGGTCGTTCTGCTTGTGCGTGATCAAAAATGCATACTGTATCCCATTGCACTGGCACTGGCACTGGTATCGAACTATTATATTGGTCTGTTTATCTGTATTTTTACAGTGATTGCTTTTTTCTGCATCTGTCTCTATGAGGGAACCAGACCGGTCCGCTTTCTGAAAAGCGGTATTAAGATGCTGGGAACAACAGCAGTGGGGCTGGGACTCAGTGCCTTCATGCTGCTGCCGGCATATTTTGCGCTCCAGCTGACCAACAGTGCAGAGAACAGCTTTCCTTCCTCTATCAGCTATTATGAGGAATGGATCAGTCTGTTTGCCAATATGACTGCATTCCGCGAGCCGACTGTCAAGGAGGGTCTGCCGAACTTATACTGCGGCATGATCTGCATTGCTCTGGCTGGCATGTTCCTGCGTTCCCGCAGTGTACGGATCCGGGAAAAGGTGACAGCTGTGCTGATCCTGGCATTCCTGCTGATCAGCTGCAATATGAATTACCTCAATTTTATCTGGCATGGCTTTCATTTCACAAATATGCTGCCGTATCGTTTTTCGTTCCTGTTTTCCTTTGTGCTTGTGGTCATGGCGTATCGTGCCTTTGTACTGGTGCTGGAGCGGAAAATCAAGATACTGGACTGTATTGCTATGGCGGTTTTTGCCGGAGGGGCGATCGCAGCTGTATGGTTTACAGAAAGAGATGATGAGCAGACAACGGCGATGTGGCTGAGTCTGATCGTATCCCTGTTTTATGTACTCATTCTCTTTTTGTATCAGCGGAGGATTCTTCGTCCCGTTGCTATGAGTTTTCTGATCACTATGGGACTGCTTTTTGAAATGTTTCTTCATGTACGGATCAGTACACAGGCAGTCGGTACGTCGGATTATACCAGCTATCCCACAAAAAATGCAGAGGTGCAGCAGCTTCTGGAGGATATTGACACAGGAGATGACAGCTTGTTCTATCGCACTGAGATCGCCTCCTGGTATACGCTTAATGATCCGGCGCTGTATTCCTATGCAGGTGTTTCGCAGTTTTCGTCTATGGCGAATAAGAATGTGACAACCTTCCTGCGTACCATGGGACTGCCCGGTTCGGAGGCAGGAAATCGTTATTATTATGCTCTGACTTCACCTCTGACCAATATGTTCACTGGTATTCAATATATACTCTCCAGAAACGGAGATGTTCTGGATGAGACAACACTGACAGAGATCGGCTCCGCCGGAACGGTGACAGCCTATAAAAATCAGTTTGCACTTCCCATCGGATTTATGACAGATGAGAAGCTTCTGACCTATGACGGCACCAACTATGCCAATCCCTTTGATGCCCAGAATGCGCTCTTTACAAAGGCGACCGGCATCGAGGAGCCGCTGTTCCGTGCCATTGATGTGACGCATACACGCCATACAGGCATGGATCCCGGCAAGGGCGTTTACCGCAACAGCTACGGTATATACACCTATCTGATCGATACATTGTCAGATACTCACACCTTCCAGTTCAACTTTGTCCCGGAAGAGGATTCGGTATTGTATGCGTATTTCTGGGCGGACGGTGTCAGCAATGTCAATATTCTGCGGGATCAGACAGATATCGGCTCTTATAATGTTACCCGCCAGCAGGGATTTATTGCGCCCATTGGAAGCTTTGCGGCAGGCAGCAAGGCATCTGTCAGCGCAAGTGTTACAGATGGTACCAAACAAGGCTCGCTGCGTATCTATGTGTGCGCAATGGATACCGATGTGCTGGAACGCGGCTATAAAAAACTGCTTGCGGGAAGTATTGCATTGAAGGAATTCTCTGACACAAGCCTGTCAGGTACTGTCAATGCGCAGAAGGATGGACTCTGCTATTTCTCAATTCCCCAGGAAAAGGGCTGGCGTGCCTATGTGGACGGGGAAGCGGTGCAGACAGAAACAGTAGGAGGAGCAATGCTTGCGGTTCCCGTTTCTCAGGGGACTCATACAGTAGAGCTGCACTATACACCTGAGGGCTTTGCACTGGGTATGACACTGACCTGTGTTTCCGCTGCCCTCTGGATCGCTCTGTTTCTGTTGGAGAAGCGCAGAGGAAAAGAACCGGTTATACCAGCCGGTCCGGCAGAGAATACAGAGGGGGAGGAAGTATGCGAAATTTAAAGGTTACAATGGCATTCCGGGGGACAAAATATCATGGATACCAGCGGCAGCAGAATGCAATTACCGTGCAGGAGGTAGTGGAAGGTGCTGTTTCGAAAATCCTGAACACACCGACAACGATTCATGGCTGCTCCCGGACGGATACAGGTGTGCATGCAGAAATGTTCTGCTTTACGTTTCAGACGGAAAATCAGATTCCCCTGCGGAATTTTGTCCGGGGGATCAATGGCTATCTGCCGGATGATATTTCGGTTCTGCGCTGCGAAGAGGTCCCTGAGGATTTTCACGCACGGTTCAGCTGCAAGGGGAAGACCTATCTGTACCGCATTCATAACAGTGAATCCAAGAATCCCTTTTTGACGGATATGGCACTTCATTACCGCCGTCCGCTGAATCTTCCGCTGATTCAGGAGGCTGCTGCGTTCTTCGTAGGGACTCATGACTTCGGAAGCTTTTGTGCAGATTGCTCAAAAAAGAAGGATACAATACGAACAATATATCAATTTCAAATAGAAATGCAGGGAAGTGACGTGCGCATACTTGTAAAAGGCGACGGTTTCCTGTATAATATGGTTAGGATTTTAGTGGGAACTCTGCTTGACATCAATGAAGGGCGCATTGCGATTGCGGATCTGCAGAGGATCATGGACGCAAGGGACCGGACGCTTGCCGGCAGGACTGCGCTGCCTCATGGTCTGTATCTTCATGAGGTCTATTATGATGATGTGCAAATCTGATACCAGGAAAGGAGCAGGCATTCCCCGGGGGAGTGCAGAGCGGAATGGATAAGAACAAGGTAGATATAATCGAAAAAAGAAAGAAGAGAAGATTTCATCGCAGTATGCTGCGTTTGCTTGTATTGCTGCTGATTGCAGCTTTCTGTGTGTTCCTTTATATGGAGCGTGGAAACTGGATCTCCGGCATGGGAAACCGGATCGAATCCATCCGGCAGAACGATGGCGTGCTGGCGGAAGGAAATTTTCCCCTGACAATTTCCGGCAATGGTGAATATCAGGCACAGATTCTTGATAATCGACTGGCGATTCTGAACAATTCCTATTTGTATCTGTATTCGGTACAGGGGGACAGCGTGGATACACGTCAGGTTGCATATACAAAGTCCGTACTCAAAACTGCCGGTGAATATGCTCTTTGCTTTGAAAACGGCGGCAGCGGCTTCCGTGTAGATAAAGCAGGGGATGCTGTATATGAAAAAGAGGCTGAGAATGTAATTATTACAGGTACGATCAGCAGCACCGGCTACGTTGCGTTGGTTACTGAGTCGAGTACATACAGCTGCTCGCTTTATGTGTATGATACAAGCGGCAAAAAGGTCTACACACGAAATTGTGTAGAGCGGATCAATGATGTCTGCTTCCGTGCAGACAACAGCGGCTGTGTGATCGTACAGCTGGATGCTGAGGATGGTGAGATCACCTCCTGGCTGCGCAGCATAACCTTTGAGGAAAAAGAGACCAGTTGGGAGACGCCGACTGTTTCAACGCTGTGTCTGGAAACCTCATTTACAAATGACGGCAGAATTTGTGTCATTGGTGATAGTATGTGCGCATACTATAATGAAAAGGGACAGATGGAGTCCATGTATACCTACAGCGGTTCGCTTGTCAGCTATCATGTGGAGAACGGACAGGCTGCTGTGCTGGTACGCAGTGACGAAACACGAGAGACAAACCTGATCCTGTTTGAAGGATCCGCAGAATCTCCGGTGGAAATTGCGGTCAATAATGCGTCCTCCTATGTCCGTATTGACAACAGTGCAGCCTATCTGATGAGTACGGATAATATCGTATCCTATTCCTTCTCAGGCAAGGCAATCGCAACAGTCGGACTGGACCGTGCATACGAACGTTTTCTGAAGCAGGATGATTATCTTTTCCTGCTGAGTTATGATCAGATCGATCGAGTGAATTTTAATCAGTAAAGGTGAATTATGGGAGAATCACAGTGGTGGCTTTACGACCTGGTCGTTTTGTCAATTGCAGTTTTATGTATATGGAACGGAGTGTCCGGCGGCATTTATCGTGCGGTTGCAGGTCTTGCAGCCAGCATCGCATCCTGCCTGCTGGCATCCATTCTTGCAGCACCTGCTGCGGAAATGGCATATGATGTCTTTTTGCAGGACCGGTGTCAGAGTATCATTGCTGAAAATCTGGAGCAGTTTGATGTGACAGAGGATGTGCGCAGCTATCTGAACCGGAACGGAGTCAATCTGCCGTACAGCGATGAAGAGATCGCGCAGATGATCCGGGATGCGGGAGAGGATGATGCACTGGCAAACCAGGCAGCTGGAATGCTGGGGATGGACGCACAGCAGCTGAAGGAACAGCTGGGTGCGGCAATTCAGAGCGCAGTGGGAGCACATGAGGGATTGCTGCCGGAATGGGCGGAGAAAACAATAACTGAGGCGAAGAGTGATACGATTCTGGATGCAGCTTCGGATACGGCAGCTGCACTGTTTTCCAATGATTACAGGGAGGCAGCAGCTGGTCTTGAGGAAAGCTATGTAAAGCCGGCGGTGACATCTGTTCTTACCGTTTTTGCTTTTGCAGTTTCTGCATTTCTGATCGCACTGCTGCTTCGGGTGATATTACTCGTGCTGCCCGATGGAAGAAACAGCGTTATCAATCAGCTTCTGGGCGGTGCTCTGGGGCTTGTAAAAACGGGAATTTATCTGTATCTGATCGTGCTGCTGGTCAGCGGCATTGTGTCGATGCAGAATGGGGCGTATCCGTTTTTCAGTGAGGGGACAATCAATCGTACCTGTATATTCCGTTTGCTGTATGATGCATTCGTATAGTAACAGGCAGAGAAAGGTGAGGTAATATGATTCCGTGTAGCAGATGTAAGAAAAGACCTGCGGTTGTGTTTATCACATCCATGCAGGGAAATCAGAAGAAAAATGAAGGCTTGTGCATTACATGTGCAAAGCAGCTGAATATTCCGCAGATTTCTGATTATATGAAACAGATGGGAATTACAGATGAGGAACTGGAACAGTTCTCCGATCAGATGATGGATCTGATGGACGGTGACAGCTTTGAGATGGGTGGAAGCGGTGTTATGCCCGGATTCATGCAGGACATGATGCGTTCCATGCAGAAGCTTCAGCAGAATATGGAGACAGAGGAGTCCGGGGAAGATACCGAACTTCCTGAGGAAACAGAGGAGGATGCTGTTCTTATGGAAGCAGAAGAGGAGTCCTTCCGGAATAATAAGAAAGCAGACCGCAAGGGGGATAAGCGTAAGCGCAGAAAGGAACTGAAGTTCCTGGGCAATTACTGCACGAACCTGAGCCAGCGTGCAGCGGACGGCGCACTGGATGATATTATCGGAAGAGATAAGGAAATCGCACGTGTCATTCAGATTCTCTCACGCCGTACCAAGAACAATCCCTGTCTGATCGGTGAGCCGGGTGTTGGTAAAACTGCCATCGCAGAAGGTATCGCCCAGAGAATTCATGCAGGGGATGTCCCCTTCAATCTGAAGGATAAGCAGGTATATCTCCTGGATCTGACAGCACTTGTGGCAGGCACCCAGTTCCGGGGTCAGTTTGAGAGCCGTGTGAAGGGGCTGGTCACCGAGGTCAAGCAGGAAGGAAATATTATCCTGTTTATTGATGAATTGCATAACCTGGTCGGTACAGGTAACTCTGAGGGTACTATGAATGCGGCGAATATTCTCAAGCCTGCATTGTCCCGCGGAGAGATTCAGGTGATCGGTGCAACAACCTTTGATGAATACAGAAAGTATATTGAAAAGGACTCCGCTCTGGAACGCCGTTTTCAGCCGGTGACCATCAATGAACCGACCATCGAAGAAACTGTAGAGGTTCTTGAAGGCATCAAGAAGTATTATGAGACATTCCACCGGGTGCACGTATCCAAGTATATTGTGCGCCTGTGTGCAGCACTTTCCGAACGCTATATTACAGATCGTTTCCTGCCGGATAAGGCGATCGACCTTCTGGATGAAAGCTGTGCCTGCACATGCCTGCGTTCGCCGGAGATCGCAGCGTATGATACAGCTGTTGCAAAGCAGCTGGCACTTCTGGAAGAGGAAAAGACGATTCAGGATGAGATCGAAATCGACTTTGAGGCGCTTGCAAAGGTGAAAGGCGAATTGATCCGTGTGAAGGATCAGATCGAGGAACTTGCAAAGAAGCTTGAAAATGTACAGGTAACCGAGGCGGACCTTGCAAAGGTGATCGAACTCTGGACGGGAATTCCCGCCAATAAGATCGAGGAGACTGAATTTGCGAAGATTGCAGGTCTTGAGGAACGTCTGAGTCAGCGTGTGATCGGACAGGAGGAGGCAGTGCATGTCCTTGCGAATGCCATCAAGCGGACACGTGTGCAGCTGTCTGTACGCCGCAGACCGGCATCCTTTATTTTTGTGGGTCCCACAGGTGTTGGTAAGACGGAACTGGTAAAGGTGCTGTCAGAAACAATGTTCGACTCGACAGAGCCGCTGATTCGTCTGGATATGACGGAGTATATGGAGAAGCATTCTGTCGCACGTATGATCGGTTCGCCTCCTGGATATGTGGGCTATGATGAAGCGGGACAGCTGACAGAAAAGGTTCGCAGAAAGCCGTATTCGGTAATTCTGTTTGATGAAGTTGAAAAGGCGCATCCGGATGTGATGAATATCCTCATGCAGATTCTGGATGAAGGCAGAATTGACGATGCCCAGGGTAGAACGGTCAGCTTTGAGAATACGATCATCTGCATGACCTCCAACGCAGGCTCTATGGATAAGAGCGTAGGTGTGGGCTTCAACAAGACAGCCCAGGAGGTTTCCAGAGATCGTGCGATGAAGGCACTGCGTGAATTCCTGCGTCCGGAGTTCATCAGCCGCATCGATGAAGTGATCGTCTTTCAGAACCTGAGCATCGAAAGCTTTGAAAAGATTGCAGCGCTTATGCTGGATGAGATGAAGCAGCCGCTCAGCGAGAAGAACATCGTGATGACCTATGATGATGCAGCACTTGCAGCCATAGCGGAACTGGCGTATGGAAAACCCTATGGTGCTCGTGATATCCGTCGTGTGATCCGTCAGGAGATTGAAGATCAGGTGGCAAATATTATCATTGATCATGCAGGTTCTGTATCCTCTCTGCATATTGGTACAGATGCAGCGAATAAGCTTACGGTTCAGTATAGTTAATTATTTTAAGTGAAGATGGAGCAGACTGCGCTATGCAGTCTGCTAATTCTTTCGATTTTTTTCAAAAAAAGGCTTGACAAATATCCAGATATGTGATATAATAAATAACGTTGTGAGGGTAAAAGAAAGAATCTCACAAAGAACTGCGGGTGTAGTTCAATGGTAGAATTCCAGCCTTCCAAGCTGGTTACGTGGGTTCGATTCCCATCACCCGCTCCAGTATGCGCCTTTAACTCAGCTGGATAGAGTAACTGCCTTCTAAGCAGTAAGCCACTGGTTCGA
>JAFURN010000032.1 GCA_017480865.1 Ruminococcus sp.
CGTGATGAGTCCTTGCGTACAAAGTTCGTAAAATCGGTGAAATTGTAGGGGACGGTGCCAAGGGCGTCCCGCCGGTGTGGATGCGTAACTAATGGGGCGTCGAAGGCGCCGCCCCCTACAAGTTTATCGCACTTCGTGCGATAAACTACAATTTACCCCATCAATCAGAACGAAACCAGCATGAAATTAAAATCCGGAAAGGGCTTTATTATGAAAAATGTAAAAATCAGGAATTGGACGATTATTGTGTCAATACTTGCTGTCTTAACCGGATGTAATAATGAAATAGAACCGGAACAAGATAAATCCATAATTCCCGGCATAAAAACCGGAATGACCAGCGAAGAAGTATTCGAAGTGATTGGCGATGATTACGACAACAGCGTAACAGATGACTATTATAAGAATACGATCGAGTATGATTACCATATTGATGCTGGGGAAGCGTTCAATACAGATCTTGAGGGGTATATGTGTTTTGAGTTTGATTTGCAGACAGATACCCTGATTACTTTTGGATATCATCTTGGTCAAAGCGGAAGTTTTGATGCTCCTGTGTATCCTTATTCCGAAGAGGAACTGAAAACTGCCTATGATGCCATAAAAGGTACTCTTTCCGAGTGGTATGGAGATGGAAACCAAAGTAATGAATATGCTGAATATGGAGTAAAAGAAGAATATACATGGCAAGTGGAAGAGGATCAGATATGGGCTGTATATGGCGTTAATCTGTGGGCGATGGATGAACCGGCTGCGTATGAAAACGGACTGAATGAAATCGTGGTTTCCTGCTCGAACAGATTCTGATCATAGCCTGAGAATAATTGAAGGTTCCCAGGCTTGAATGTACGGTCGCTTATTTTTGAGTGAGGTGAAATAAATGCTTACAAAACGACTGGCAGCCTGCGCAGATCTGGTAACGGGCAAGGGCATTGCCTGTGATGTGGGAACCGACCATGCTTATCTGGCAGCGGAGCTTCTGCGGACAGGCCGCTGTCAGAGTGTGATTGCATCGGATATCGGGGAAGGTCCTCTGGAGGCAGCTGAGCGTACCCTCAGACAGGCAGGACTGCTTTCCCGTGCGCAGTTGATTCTGTCGGATGGACTTATGCAGATTCCTGCCGAGGGTGTAACGGATGTTGTCATTGCCGGTATGGGCGGTGAGACGATGATTCATATTCTGAAAGAGAGCCCATGGGTGCAGCAGGGCGTGAACCTGATTTTGCAGCCGATGACAAAAGCACCGCTTCTGCGGGAATGGCTTGCAGAGAATGGTTATGCGGTCCGGCAGGAAAAAATCGTGCAGGAAGGACGCTTTTTCTATACCGTGATGCAGGTGCAGTACGACGGAGAAAAGCGTATCCTCAGTCCCTTCATTCGGGAACTGGGTGATGTGGATTGGAGGGAAGCGGCGGTGCGTGCCTATGGACGCTTCCGCCTGAAGCTTTACCGTGGACTCGGGCAGCAGCTTATGCAGGCGCAGCCCGAAACAGCGGAGATGTACCGTGCGCTTGCAAGGGAACTGGAAGAAAAATGCATCGAACAGGAGGAAACAGTATGAGAACAGTTGGAGATGTTTACAGAGTCATTGACGGCTTTGCACCGTTCTGTACCCAGGAAAAGTGGGACAACAGCGGACTTCTGGTGGGAGACATGAGCATGCCGGCAGACCGGATCTATATCAGTCTGGATATTTCAAATGAATCCGTAGCTGCGGCGAAAAAGGCTGGCGCTCAGCTGATGCTGTCTCATCATCCGGTCATTTTTTCACCCCTGAAAAAGCTTGTACCGACAGACCCGGTGTGGCAGCTGGCAGCGGCAAATATGGCGGCGATCAGTGTGCATACGCCCCTGGATGTAGCAGAAGCCGGCATCAATAGCCGTCTGTATGAGATGCTTTGTGAGACTCTCTGTCTGGGTGCAGTGACTGATACCATCGGCGGAAGCGGTTTTGGATGGGTCGCAGAGAGCAGAAATGTATGGACCGCCTCGGATCTTGCAAAGAAGCTTCAGGAAATGCTGGGCTGTCAGGTCGTACGCTACAGTTCCGGCAAGCAGCCCATTCATCGGATCGCACTTTGCAGCGGTTCCGGCGGCTCCTTCCTGCATGATGCCATTGCACAGGGCTGTGATGCGCTGATTACCGGGGATGTAAAGCATGACTGCTGGTATACTGCACGCAATGCCGGTATCAGCCTTTTTGACTGCGGTCATTATCATACGGAATGCATGGCGCAGGAGCTTCTTGCGGAGCGGCTGAAGGCAGTATTCCCGGATACAGAGATCCTTTGCGATACCCAGGGCGATCCTGTTTCCTATGTATGGGGAGGCGGCTGCAAGTGAGCATCTGGAATTGTCCCGTATGCGGAGGAGATGCAGAACGCTGTGCGCGCAGTCTGGTCTGCGGAAAGGGACATACCTTTGATTATGCCAGAAGCGGTTATGTGAATCTGCTGCCTGTGAACCGGAAGCGTACCAAGGATCCCGGCGATAATGCACTTATGGTGCAGGCAAGACGTTCTTTTCTGAGCAAGGATTATTACAAGCCTCTGAGCGATCAGCTTTGCGAGGTGATGAATCGGCTCTGTCCGGCGGAAGGTGTGCTTCTGGATGCAGGCTGCGGTGAGGGCTACTATACAAAAAATGTTGCAGAAGCCCTTGCAGCAAGCGGGAAACCGGCAGCCGTTTACGGTGTGGATATTGCCAAATGTGCTGTGGATGCCGCAGCGAAAAGCTGTAAGTCTGCGGAATTTGCTGTGGGAAGTATTTTTCATCTGCCGGTGTCAGGCGAAAGCTGCGATGCGCTGATGTCTTTGTTTGCCCCCTATTGCGGCGGAGAGTTTCAGCGTGTGCTGAAGCCCAAGGGAAAAATGGTACTGGTCATTCCCGGAACGATGCATCTGATGGGACTGAAAGAAGCGATCTATGATACCCCTTATGCAAACGAGGTGCAGAATTATGAACTGGAAGGCTTTGTCTTTCTGGGTGCAGAGCGTGTGGATGGAGAAATTTTCCTAAAAGATCCCGAGGATATCCGGAATCTCTTCTCCATGACCCCCTATTATTATAAGACCGGACGAGAGGAGCACCGGCGGCTTGAGGAACTGACAGAACTCCGGACGCAGATCTCCTTTGAAGTATTACAATATGAGAAAGAGGTGTAATGCGTGGCTTTAGACGGCGCATTTTTATATGCAGTCCGCAGAGAAATGAACTGCCTGATCGGTGCAAGAGTGGAAAAGGTGCACCAGCCTGCACGGGATGAGATCGTCATTTCCCTGCGCAGTCGGGAAGGCGGACATAAGGTGCTGATCTCCGCTTCAGCGGACCGTGCGAGAGTCCATCTGACGGATATTACCGTAGAGAATCCCAAGGTGCCGCCTATGTTCTGTATGCTTCTGCGGAAGCGTCTGGGCAGCGGAAAGCTTCTTGCGATCCGTCAGGATGGATTGGAGCGTGTGCTGTACCTGGATTTCTCCTGCGTCAATGAACTGGGAGATGTGGTGCAGCTGACCCTTGCCTGTGAGATCATGGGACGGTATTCGAACCTGATCCTCATTGATGAAAACGGAAAAATTGTAGACAGCATCAAGCGTGTGGATGCGGAAATGTCCAGCAAGCGTCTGGTGCTGCCGGGCATGTCTTATGAGATGCCGCCGAGAGATGATCGCCTGAATTTCCTTGAGACGCCTCAGGATGCTCTCAGAGCGGCTTTGAAGGCGCAGGTGGGATCTCTTCCCAAGGTGCTGCTGGGAACGCTTGAGGGCGTTTCTCCGGTGCTTGTGCGGGAATGGGCATTTTATGCAGGCAGAGGTGCGGACTGCCGTACTGAGGAAATGGATGCGGATGCCTATGACCGCCTTTGCTATGCCATCGGCCGCACCCGTGAGATGCTGATAAACGGTGAATGCCGTTTTACGACCGCATCCACCAGAGAAGGACAGCTGAAGGACTTTTCCTTCCTGCCCCTGCACCAGTACGGTACACTGATGATCACCCGTGAAATGCCGTCGGCGTGCACGCTCCTGGATCATTTTTATGCCCAGCGTGACAGAGTGGCACGGATGAAGCAGCGTGCCAATGACCTGTTCCGTCTGCTTGTGCAGACCACAGAGCGTATCGGCAGAAGAATTTCTTCCCAGACGGAGGAACTGGAGCAGTGCAAGGAAAAGGAAGGTCTGCGCAAACAGGCAGACCTGATCTCAGCGAATCTCTATCGTCTGAAAAAGGGCGATACAGAAGCGGTTCTGGAGGATTTCTATGAGCCGGACTGTCCCAGTGTAACGATTCCCCTGGATGCACGTCTGACGCCGCCTCAGAACGCCCAGCGTTATTATGCAGCGTATAAGAAGGCTTGTACGGCGGAGAAAATCCTTGCAGAGCAGATCGAATCGGGCCGGGAGGAGCTTCAGTATCTGGACCGCGTTCTGGATGTGCTGACCCGTGCGGAAACAGAAAATGAACTGGAGCAGCTGCGGCTGGAGCTTGCAGAGCAGGGCTATGTCCGCGCAGTAAGACTGAAGGGCAAGCCTCCCAAGTCTCTGCCGCCGCTGGAATATCTCTCTGCCGATGGTTTTATCATTCTGGTAGGCCGCAACAACAAGCAGAATGACAAGCTGACGCTCAAGGATGCAGAAAAGCTGGACTACTGGCTGCATACCCAGAATATTCCGGGTTCGCATGTTATTATCCGTACCGAGGGCGAGGAACCGCCCATGCAGACGATTCTGGAGGCAGCCCAGCTTGCAGCCTATCACAGCAAGGCGCAGACCTCTGCACAGGTGCCGGTTGATTACTGTCTGGTGAAGTTTGTCAAGAAGCCTGCCGGTGCAAAGCCGGGCATGGTGATTTTCTCCAATCAGCATACGGTATATGTAACACCGCCTGCCGACCCGGCTGTTTTTGCAAAGGAAGGTAAGGCGTGATGATACGTTTGGATGCAGAATTTTATCATCGTGATTGTCTGGAGGTTGCTCCGGATTTAGTAGGCAAGCAGATCGTGCGCCGTCTGCCGGACGGCACGCTGCTGCGGGAGCGCATTGCGGAGACGGAAGCCTACCGCGGCACAGAGGATCTGGCGTGTCACGCCTCCAAAGGGCGCACGCCCCGGACGGAGCTTCTGTACCGGGAGAGCGGTGTGATTTATGTGTATCTCTGCTATGGGATGCACTGGCTGATGAATGTGATCACCGGTGAGCCGGACCAGCCCCAGGGTGTCCTCATCCGTGCTGGTGTGGTGCATAACGGTCCTGCAAAGCTGACGAAATACCTGCAGATCGACAAGACCTTCAACGGGGGGAGTTTTGTATCACATCCTGATTTATGGATCGCAGATGACGGCTTTCGTCCGCAGCTGCGTACAGATGTGCGGGTAGGCATAGATTATGCGGGAGATTACTGGAAAAATATGCCGTGGCGATGGATCATGCTATAGCGAGCATGATCGTCTTGTGTGTGAAAACAGCTTTCTGCCTTCGGCAGTTCGTACGATATCAACAATTCGAACAGATCAGAATACAAAAAGGGCTGCTGCAGGATTTATCCCGCAGCAGCCCTTTGAATGTTTTGATTCAGTCAGAAGCTTATTCAGCGTCAGCCTCTTCAGCCTCTTCTTCAGCAGCTTCCTCAGCGTCTTCCAGCAGAGCACGCATGGAAATGCTGATTCTCTTGCTCTCGATGTCAACGTCAATGATCTTAACGTCAACCTGATCGCCAACGGAAACGATGTCCTTTACATTGTCAACACGCTTGTTTGCCAGCTGAGAAATGTGGATCAGACCGTCAACACCGTCGATGATCTGAGCGAATGCACCGAAAGGAGTAATGGAAACAACCTTAACGGAGATTACATCACCGATTGCATAGTTTGCCTTGAACTTCTCCCACGGATTGTCCTCTGTCTTCTTATAGCCCAGAGAAATGCGGTTGCTGTCCTTATCCAGTTCCTTGATGTAAACTTCGATGAAGTCGCCAACCTTAACAACCTCGGACGGATGCTTGATGCGCTTCCAGGACAGTTCAGAAATGTGAACCATACCATCGATCCCGCCCAGGTCAACAAATGCGCCGTAGCTTGTCA
>JAFURN010000033.1 GCA_017480865.1 Ruminococcus sp.
AGGACATATCACTGGTTTCAATCATCCTGTCACCTCCCAATTGGAAAATTTCTTATCATCATCTTCTGCTGCCGATACGGCGCAGCGTTTCCTTGATCATTTCTTCAGAGGAAAGATTCTTATCCATCTGCGAAAGCAGCGGCATGATCTCCTCCTGGGCATATCCCAGCACCATCAGTGCCGAGATCGCATCACTCAGTGCGGAATCCTCCTGATATACCGCACTGGATGCCAGTGCGCTCCAGTCGGATCCGGAGTTTTCCTTTGCAATTTTATCCTTCAGTTCCAGGACGATGCGCTGTGCAGTCTTTGCACCAATACCCTTGCTTTTGGTCAGCGTCTTGCTGTCGCCCGATGCCACAACCAGAGCAAAACGGTCTGCTGAAAAGTCAGACAGAATTGCAAGTGCAGCCTTTGGGCCCACGCCGGATACTGATGTGAGCATTTCAAAGCAGTGCAGTTCCTGACGGCTTGCAAAGCCGAACAGGTCTGCCGAATCCTCTCTTATAGAAAGATGGGTATACAGCATGACCTCATCACCCACGCTGCCGATCTCCGACAGCGTCACATGTGTCGTACGGCAGGCATAGCCTACACCGCCGCATTCCACAACAGCAAGTGCGCCGTCCTTTGCAATCAGTTTTCCATGTACACTATAAATCATACGGTTCTTGTTGCCCTCTTTTCTGCCTCCTGCAAACGCTGTCCGGTTGCAGAATGCCCGTGACAAATTGCAATTGCCAGCGCATCTGCTGCATCGTCCGGCTTCGGGATCTGCTCCAGCCGCAGAATGCGTCTTGTCAGGTCCATAACCTGCGCCTTTTCCGCTCTTCCGTAACCAACAACTGCCATTTTCACTTGCAGCGGCGTATATTCATACAGCGGTATTTTCCGCTGCGCAGCACAGAGAATGATCACACCTCTTGCCTGTGCCACATCAATTACTGTTTTCTGATTGGACGTGAAAAACAATCGTTCCAAAGCAATACAGTCCGGCTTCCAGCGGTCAATCAGAAACGCAAGATCCTCATAGATCGCTGTGAGGCGTTCCGAAAAAACGGTTCCCGCTTCTGTTGTAATGGCACCATATTCGAGCGGCGTAAAATTCATGCCGCTGTAGTCCAGCACACCGAATCCCACGATCGCATATCCCGGGTCAATTCCCAATATCCGCAACTGAATTTCCTCCTGCTCTGCTCTTTATTTTGCACGTATACTTCATTATAGCACAAAACTCAGCAGATTTTCAATAGCTATTCAGATTTTTATCTTGATTTTCAGAAAAAAAGTGTGTATAATAAAAGAAAAAAGACTGATTGGAGAGAAACCACACATGAATTTAAATGAAATCCGTATTGAAATCGACAAGCTGGACAGGGAGATTCTGGATTTATTTCAGAAGCGAATGAATCTGTGCCGTCAGGTTGCTGCATACAAGATGGAAAATAATATGCCGATTTTTCAGGAAGCACGTGAAATAGAGATCCTTGACAAAATGGAAAATCTGGCAGAGGACGATATGAAATCCGGAAGCAGAGCGCTTTTCACTGTTATCATAGATATCAGTAAGCAGCTTCAGCAGCAGCTGCTGTCCTCCAGGGAACCGGAGCCGGTTCTCAGCGTACCGCACTTTGATACAGCTGAAAAGGTAGGCTGTCAGGGATGTCCGGGGGCAAACTCCGAAACTGCCATCCGCACCTTCTTCCCGAATCATGAGCCTCTGTATTATCCGTCTTTCCACGAAGTTTTTGAAGCTGTGGAATCCGGAGAAATTACATACGGCGTTCTGCCCATCTACAACAGTACCGCCGGTTCAGTGACCCAGACCTACGATCTGATGGGACAGTACAACTTCTTTATCACTGCTATGAATCAGGTAGAGGTTGCAAACTGTCTGGCAGTCCGCAAGGGTACAAAGCTTGAAGAGATCACACGGGTATACTCACATCCCCAGGCACTGTCTCAGTGTTCGGATTTCATCAAAAAACATAAACTCAAGATGAAGGATTATGACAACACGGCAACCGCAGCAAGAATGGTTGCAGAAAGTGACCAGCCCATCGCAGCGATCTGCTCGGAACGCTGTGCGAAGCTCAATGGTCTGGAAATTCTGGAATCCCGTATTTCAAACGTTCTGCCCAACTACACACGGTTTATCTGCATCACCAAGGATACAGAGGTTTCACCGGATGCAGATGTTATTTCCGTAATGCTGACGCTCCCGAACGTTCCGGGTATTCTGAGCAAGCTTCTGATGAAATTCTTCCTTCAGAACATTGACCTTGTGAAAATTGAGAACCGTCCCATCCGTGACGGCAGCTTTGATGTTGTATTCTACATCGATTTCAAGGGAAATCTCCGTGACCGCAGCACCGCTCTGTTTATCACTGAATTGTGCAAAAGCTGTAAGGAATTCAAGCTCCTTGGAAATGCCATTTCCTTCTGATTCATACGGAAAACATGACAACAAGAAAACCGCAGGTCCGCCTGCGGTTTTTTATGTTACAGGGATGCTGTTTCCTTTTCGGAAAGCGTCTTCTTTTCTTCCGATCCAGCAGAAGCTTCCTCCCGCTTATATGCTCTCATAGAACGAATGGTCGCCATACGCATAGCAAGTGCTGTTACTGTCAGAATCACGATTCCGCCGGTAATCATCCAGCCAAGGACAGCATAGCTGGTCTGGAAGATATCATCATAAGATACAAGCGCCGCAATGATATAGCCCTCATGCTTGTGATATCGTACCATGACCGTATCACCGGATAAAACGGTATCAAACTTGCTCTTATTCCGGCGGAACAGTTCCGCATCGACCGAGCATTCCAGTCCGATCTTCTTCTGATCGGTATGACTCAGATATGTCATGCTCTTACTGTCCAGAAGGGCAGTATGCCCCTCGGAATACAGCGGAAAATTCTTTGCAACCGATGCGAGCGATGCATTCTCCATCAGGGAGATCAGAGACGCCGCATCATAGGTGATCTGCAAAAGATATCCTTCGTCCGCAAGCTGCGCGGCAGCTGCTACATAGGGCTGCTCTGTATCTGCGTGAAGTACGGCATCGTTGTAATTCTTTTCACTGAGATGCGTCATGAACTGTGAATCAATGGAGGTACTGCCGTCATATGTATCTGTACTTGCTACAATATCTCCCTTATGGGAAAATACGCTGACAACATCCGCATCTACCGCTACACGGATCTCCTCCAGAACAGATTCATTCTCTTCCAGTGCAGCTACATCAGGAATCATTACGGAGACGACCCGTGTTTTGGTACGGTATTCATCCAGAAATTCCTTCTCAATACGCTCACCGGTCTCTGCACCCTGCTCCAGATAGGTTGTGATCGCATTGACATTGGTATCAATTTCCCGTACCACATTATTTCTGTCGAGCACACTGACCGCATAGACCGAAACGATACAGATCGCAATATAGGCAATCACCATAGTCAGGAATACGAACTTATGGGCACGGTGCAGAATCTCCCTGTCAGAGGATGCATCCGGATTCTTCACTGGCTCAAGCATCGGCAAACCCCTTCATGATACGGAAGCCTTCCTCTACATACAGACCTGTTGCCCTGGCAGTTGCTTCATTGAAGGTTTCCACGCCCTCTGCCGGCTTTGTGCTGTCATACAGCAGGAAGGGGATCGGGTCATTGGTGTGGGTTTTCAGGCTCAGCGGTGTTGCGTGGTCGGGCATAATGAGCACCTTGAAATCGCCCATCTTACGAAGTGCTTCCGTTACCGGACCCACGATCTTTTCATCAATGATAGAAATCGCGTCTACCTTATTTTCAGTTTCCGCTCTGTGACCGCATTCATCGGGAGCCTCTACATGAACATAAACAAAGTCCTGACCGTTCTCAAACTCCTGGATCGCAGCGGCAGCCTTACCCTCAAAATTGGTGTCGATGTAACCGGTTGCACCGCTTACCTCAACAACATGCATACCCGAGAATTTGCCGATGCCCTTGAGCAGGTCCACTGCGGAGATCATAGATGCCTTCAGACCGTACTTTTCCTTAAAGTCGTCCAGTTCAGCACGAACACCCTCGCCCCACAGCCAGATGCTGTTCGCCGGACGCAGTCCCTTTTCGATTCTTGCTGTGTTAATGGGATGATCCTTCAGCAGTTCGTAGGATTTTTCCATCAGCTCCTGAAGCTTTGCCGCATTGCCGCTCAGCTTATTGGGCAGATATTCCCGGACTGGTCTGCCTGTAATATCATGAGGCGGTGTCAGACCGCCCAGTTCCATTGTACCATGATCCCAGATCAGGCAGTGACGATATGCAACACCTGTATAGAAACGGAACTCTTCGCAGCCCAGCTTTTCCTCAATATACTCAATGAGAACACGTGCATCCTCTGTAGAGATATCATCTGCACAGTAGTCGAGAATGGTCTTGTCTTCATAAACCGGTTCATCACTTACAGTCACCAGATTGCAGCGCAGTGCTACATCTGTTTTCTTCATATCAATACCGATACTGCCAGCCTCCAAGGGAGATCGGCCGGTATAGTATACCGTCGGGTCATAGCCCAGTACAGACAGATTGGCAACATCGCTGCCCGGTTTCATGCCGTCCTGTACGGTCTTCACCAGACCTACTGTCGCAGTCTTTGCCAGTGCGTCCATATTCGGTACATTGGCAGCCTCCAGCGGTGTTTTACCGCCCAGAGCCTCGATGGGGTAATCCGCCATACCATCACATAAAACAACAAGATATTTCATCTTTTTTCCTCCTCTATCAATCAGCGCATTTCTGCACAGAATTTACGTGCTTTCCCATTATACCACATTTCACCTCGTTTGTCCAGTGGGCGCAGGGTGATATTTTATATGTATGTATTTATAACACTTATCATTCCTTCACTTGAAAAGTCAGCTGATAGCCGTAGCCGGATTTATACGCAAAACGGCTCGCATCAATAATTGCATCCTCTGCCGACAGAATACAATAGGAATGGGGCTCTTCCCACCATGGATGGTCCGATGACTGTAAAATACAAATGTTGAATTCAGAGGAACTTTCTATCGATGCCGGATAGGATTCCTCATATATAATTTCACCATCATTCAGAAAAATCAGACGTGACCTGTATCCAGGTGAAGGTTCGTAATCATTGCCCAGAAGACAAATGACTTCTTCTGATTCATATTCTCCTCTCACTTTTGCATCCTGATGAAATACCGCCACTGTATCCCATTCAAAATCAGTTAGTTCCTGTAAATCGATGGTACAGTCACCGTCAGCATCTGCGCAGCGGTCTATCTCCGACATAATATTTTTTCCTATTGGTCCAACGGCATGTTTCCGATAAAAATGCAGAATTATCGCACCAACTGCCCAGAACAGAAGCAGCAAAACCATTATAAAAATGATTGCTTTCTTTTTGGATTTTCTCAAACTTCATTTCCTTTCATTCAGATACCACACATCCATCT
This sequence comes from Ruminococcus sp., assembly GCA_017480865.1. Classification (GTDB taxonomy): domain Bacteria; phylum Bacillota; class Clostridia; order Oscillospirales; family Ruminococcaceae; genus Ruminococcus_C. The sequence goes on from JAFURN010000033.1 coordinate 5,453, forward strand.
CACTTCTGTCAGGGACTTCAAAGAGGCTTTGCAGCTTTTCCATAAGCCCTTCATCCAGGTAATAGGCAGTGCCATCCCCTTCTGCAACTCTTTTGTTCCGCTCGGAAATATTCCGCTGCCAATCCGCATCGGAAATATCCACATAATGAAATTCGCTGGAAATACCGTGTTTTTCATAAAATGCACGTACCTGTGTACGCCATGCTCTCTGCCAGAAGCCCCATTCCAGAATGACATCTGCACCTGCATTCAGGATCTCCAGCGACTTTCTATAAAAATACTGCTTGATACGTTCGGTCATTTCATCATGCCGTCCGCCAAGATCACCATCAAACAGGGCAAACACGATCTCGTCACAGGACAAAACGACCCCATTCTTCTCTTTTCTCAGCTTTTCTGTATAGAAGCTCTTTCCGCTGCATATTTTTCCGCAGATCAGAATCGCTTTTCCTTGCCTCATATATCTCCCTCCTGTACATTTGCATGGTTCCGCCAGCGTCCGCCCTTATAGCGAATCACACTCATCACCGCCGTCAGCAGCCATGTAAGACACGTTGTTCCCCACACTGCCCAGTGCCCTACAAAGGAAATCTGCACCAGGATCAGTGCAAATCCGATTCGTCCGGTCACCTCGGCAATGCCGTTGATCAGAGCATAGCTTACATCGCCTGCACCGTTGAGCAGACCCCGTGTTGTATGAATAATGCCAAGGAACACATAGAAGCAGGCGGATAACCTGAGTGCATTTGCGCCGATTTCAATGACTGCCTCTTCCTCCACAAAGAAGCCAATGATATGCCGGCTGAGCAGCAGGAATACTCCCAGCATCAGCAGGGCGAAAACGCTTGCCGCCTTCAGACTCTGATGATAGCCCCGGATGACCCGCTTCGGCTTTCCTGCTCCCATATTCTGTCCGGCAAAGGTGGAAACTGCGGCATTCAGGGAAGAAAAAGGCTGCTGGATCAGCTGCTCCACACGCATGGTTGCTGTATATGCGGCGATGACCGTATCTCCAAAGCGGTTGGCTGTACGCTGCAAATACACCATAGATACTGAAATCAGGGCATTCTGGAGCGCAATCGGCACACCGGTGCGAACGCATCGGGAAAAGATCACCCCATCGAAGGATGCGTCTGCTCTTGTCAGGCGGAAGCAGGGATTTCTCCGAAACGCAAACAGAATGCTCCCAAGGGCAGACATGCCCTGTGCGATAATAGTTGCCCAGGCTGCACCGTTCACGCCCATATCCAGACCTACTACAAAAAGAAGATCCAGACCTACATTGAGAACACTTGCCAGGATCAGAAAAACCAGAGGCGTTACGGAATCCCCCAGAGAACGCATGACTGCGTTGATCCAGTTGTAGGCAGAAACAGCGATCGTACCTGCACAGGATATCCGCATATATCCGAGGGCTGTTTCAAAAATGCTGTCCGGCGTTCCCAGCAGCCGCAGAAGGAAGGGCGCAGCAAGCACAGACAAAATGCTGATTCCAGCACCGAATATCCCCATTACATAAGCAGAATTGGTAATGAGTTTTTTTACCAGTCCATGCATTCCTGCACCAAAGTTCTGGGCAATCAGGATGCCTGCTCCGGTTGCAAGACCGATGCAAAGGGTGTAAAACAAATACGTAATAGAGCCGGTTGCGCCTACGGCTGCAAGGGCGTTGTAGCCGAGGAATCGTCCTACGATCACAGAATCTACAATATTATAAAGCTGCTGAAAGAGATTTCCCGCCAGCAGAGGCAGCGTAAAGCGCAGAATCACCTTGAGTTCACTGCCGCTCGTCATAGTTTGAGAAAATACTGACATGACATTTCACCTGCTCACTTATTTTCTTCCAGAAATTTCAGATTCTGCGCGATCAGCGCACATCTCTGCTTCACACAATCTGCACTGCGCAGCGGATCTGCAGGTGTACCGAAGGCGTAGTCCAGCAGACGGTCTGTATCCGTAGTTGCAACATGCAGACGGGTATCGGAGGATGCATAATATATGTACACAGAGCCGTCCTCCCGGACAATTGCACCATTGGAAAAGACTACATTGGAAACATCTCCGATGCGTTCCTCTCCGAAGGGCGCAAGGAAATATCCTGAAGGATCTGCAATGACACGCCAAGGCTCGTGCAGATCCGTTACAAAAACATAGAGCACATACCGAAGACCGGCGGCTGTATTCCGGACACCATGAGCAATATGCAGCCAGCCACGTTCGGTTTCAATGGGTACGGCACCTGCGCCGTTTTTTGCTTCTGTAATGGTGTGGTACTTCCGCAGGCTGGTCATACGTTCCTCGTCAATGACAGCATGGGTGATATCCTCAGCAAGACCAAAACCGATTCCGCCGCCGGAGCCTGTTTCAATAAAGCCGTCCATGGGACGTGTATAGAAGGCATATCTTCCGTCCACGAACCTCGGATGCAGGCAGACATTTCGCTGCTGAGGACTGCGCTTTGTAATCAGGTTCGGAAGACGTTCCCAGGTTTCCAGATCTTTTGTACGGACAATGCCTGCTGCTGCAACGGCTGCGGACAGATCGGACGGATCATTCGCACCGGATTCTGAGCAGAACACACCATAGATCCAGCCATCCTCATGCTGGGTCAGGCGCATATCATAAACGTTGGTTTCTTCTGCACAGGTATCGGGCAGCAGGATGGGCTCATCCCAGAAGCGGAAGCCGTCGATACCGTTGTCGCTCTCAGCCACGGCAAAGAAGGACTTGCGATCCCAGCCCTCCACACGGGCAACCACATAGTACTTGCCGTTGAGCTGGATCGCGCC
>JAFURN010000034.1 GCA_017480865.1 Ruminococcus sp.
GGCGTGATGAGTCCTTGCGTACAAAGTTCGTAAAATCGGTGAAATTGTAGGGGACAGCGCCTACATTTTCACGTGATCAGGACGATTTGTAGGGGCGACCATTGGTCGCCCGCATCAATCGCATATGGTTTCAATGGTGCGCTAAACTACAATTTATGTCCCCAGCTTTTACAAGCGAGTTTCAAAAAAAGCTGCCCCATTCCGTCAGAACAGGGCAGCTGCATCGTCTCCTATAATTCCCCCAGTATCGGCAAAAAGCCTGTTCTGCGGGCTGGCTGAAACACGGTGCATCAATCTTCTCCCATCCGGACTTTACCGTCGGTTTCGGATTCTCACCGAATCGGCCGCAGCACAGCTGCGGTTCGTGGACTTACCGCTGAAGGCGGTTCACCACCGGCTATGAATTACACATACCCTGAAGCTGATGAAACTGCATATAGTATACCACACTGCTCCCCCTTTGTCAACCACGCCGAAACTTTTCTTTTTTTCGTAAAAACCGGCTATTCCACAAAATTTCCAACGCTTCCGCCGAATTTTCGTATATTTTCGCCACGAAAAAGATTTTCACCAAAAAAACTTTGATTTTCGCTTCAAAAGGTGCGGCTCGATTTCAAAAAAAAGCGAATTCCAAAAAAAAAGGAAAACGTCTTGACAAAAACGGCTTTCTCCTGTATCATGTATTTATGATTTTAGCATTTCACAGAAACAAGGGCGTTTCCGCAGCCGCTTTGCGTGCTGTCATCGGACGCTTTTTTATTTTAGGAGGTTTTTACTATGTCGAAAGCGAATGTAACCGAGTATTTTGCGTGCGACGTGTTTAATGACGAGGTCATGCGTGCAAGACTGCCCAAGCCGATTTATAAGGCACTTGCCAAAACCAAGAAAATGGGCATCGCCCTGGACCCTGCTTATGCAGATGTTGTGGCAAATGCCATTAAGGACTGGGCAATTGAACGGGGTGCTACGCACTATACCCACTGGTTTCAGCCGATGACAGGCTCTACTGCGGAAAAGCATGACTCCTTCATCAGCCCGACTGACAATAACATGATCATCCTGAACTTCTCTGGTAAGGCACTGGTAAAGGGCGAACCGGATGCTTCTTCTTTCCCGTCAGGCGGCCTGCGTCAGACCTGCTCTGCCCGCGGCTACACCATCTGGGACCCGACCTCCCCGATCTTCGTAAAGGAAGGCTCTCTTTATATTCCCACTGCATTCGTATCCTATACCGGTGAAACACTGGATAAGAAAACTCCGCTGCTCCGTTCTATGGATGTCCTCAGTGAACAGGCTCTGCGTGTACTCCGTCTGTTCGGCAATACAACCGCTACCAAAGTAACCTCTACGGTAGGTCCGGAGCAGGAATACTTCCTCATTGACAAGAAGATGTATGATCAGCGTGAGGACCTGATCATGACAGGACGTACTCTGTTCGGCGCAACACCGCCTAAGGGTCAGGAAATGGATGACCAGTACTTTGCAAATCTCAAGCCGAGAATCGCCGCTTATATGGCAGATCTGGATGAAACACTGTGGAGACTGGGTATCTATGCACATACCAAGCACAATGAAGTGGCTCCCGCACAGCATGAGCTGGCTCCGATCTTCAATACATCCAATGTATCCACCGACCAGAATTCTCTTACTATGGAGGTAATGAAGAAGGTCGCACTGAAGCATGATCTGGTTTGTCTGCTCCACGAAAAGCCTTTTGCCGGCGTAAACGGCTCCGGTAAGCATAACAACTGGTCTATGAGCGCAAATGACGGTCAGAATCTTCTGGATCCGGGCAGCACACCCAGTGAGAACATGCAGTTCCTTACCTTCCTGTGCGCAGTGCTGAAGGGTGTGGATGAATATGCATCTCTGCTGAGAATCAGCGCATCCTCCGCAGGAAACGACCACCGTCTGGGGGCACACGAAGCACCTCCTGCCATCATTTCCATCTATATGGGCGAGGAGCTTCAGGGCGTTCTGGATGCTCTGGTCAACAACAGCACCTATAAGAGCGAATCTCAGGAATTCAAGATCGGTGTACACGCACTGCCGGATTTCCCGAAGGATTCCACCGACAGAAACAGAACCTCTCCCTTTGCTTTTACCGGAAATCGTTTTGAGTTCCGTATGGTTGGTTCTTCGGATAATATTGCCTGCCCCAACCACCTGCTGAATACCATCGTTGCCGGCGAATTGTGTGAGATCGCAGATGAGATGGAGGGTGTTCCGGCTGAGGAATTCGACACCAGACTCAAGGAACTGCTGGTTCGGATCATCAAGGCACACAAGAGAATCATCTTCAACGGCAACGGCTATTCCGAGGAATGGGTGGAAGAGGCAAAGCGCAGAGGTCTGCCGATCTACAGAACAACTGTTGAAGCGGTTCCCCACTATGCAGATGAAAAGAATGTAGCATTGCTTGAAAAATTCGGCATTTTCACTCGCTCCCAGATTCAGAGCCGTGTGGATATTCTGCTGGAACGTTACAGCAAAACGGTAAATATCGAATCCCTGACGATGATCGACATGGCAAAGAAAAAGTTCATTCCGGTTGCACTGAGTTACTGCAAGGAACTGTGCGACGGTATTGCTGTCAAGGGCGGACTGGGCATTGATGCATCGGTTGAACGCAGTCTGGCAGAAAAGATCACAGCACTCAACAGCGAGGCATACAGACTGGTTCTGGAGCTGGAGAAAAAGACCGCTGCTGCGGCTGCCCATGAGAATATGCTTACCATGGCAACTGCATACCGGGACGAGGTTGTTGCAACGATGGAAAAGCTGCGCAAATGCGTGGATTCCATTGAGGTAATGATGCCTTCTGACAAGTGGCCTGTTCCGGCTTACAGCGAGGTTATTTTTAACGTATAAGAAAAGAGGGTTCTGTTCGAAGTGTTGGGGTAAATTGTTATTTTCGCAGGTTTTCCCCAACATTTAAAACAGAACTGAAAAGAAAAGCTGCTGTACCATTGATCCGGTACAGCAGCTTTTTCAATTCAATAATAGTTTATGCGCTTACGCACCGCAAAGCTTCAGAATCGCTGCAGCGATCATACGCGTGGTCATCATCAGCTGGTCAATGGGGAAGAATTCGTCATCACCATGCATATGATAATCCCAGCCGGGCAGCTCTGCACCAAAAGCAACACCGCCCTCAATCTCATGCACATACGTACCGCCGCCGATGGCAATGCAGTAGCCCTTGTCACCCGTTTCTTCCTCGTAGACAGACAGCAGTGTCTGTACAAAATCAGACTCCTCCGGTACGCAGTGCGGGTCGTTCATCAGCAGCGGATTCATGGTGAATCCGAACTGTGCGAATCTTGCTTCCAGCTTCTCCAGAAGCGCTTCCTTTGTTACGCTTACCGGATACCGGATATCCACCGTACCTGTGATCTCACCGTCCTGAATGTGCATCATGCTGCAAATGCAGGTAAGTCTGCCGGACTTTTCATCCTCGTGCGCTATGCCCAGACCCTCACCGCCGGTGCAGCCATGCGGGAACAGCTCTGTAATTGCCTTGCAGTCTGCAAATGCCGCATCTTCACTGAGCGCAGTCAGCAGACCGGTAATGGCGTTGTTGCCGGATTCCGGTGTGGATGCATGCGCAGCAAGACCGGTAAAGGATGCCTTTTCGCCGGAGCAAAGCGTTGCTTCTGCTGCTGCCGGAACTGCATTCGGTGCAGTTCCGGCCTCCATGGACAGAATCGGATCCGAAGTCTTTTTGGTAAAGGTAAGACGGATCATACCCTTTTCAATGTGAATCACCGGATAGTTGCCGTCCGGAGTGAATACCATAGGCGGCATCTTATCCTGTGTGAGATAATATACAATGTCAGAGCCGCCGTTCTCCTCATCACAGCCGAACAGCAGACGTACATTCTTCTTCAGCGGAATGCCTGCCTTGCGGATCGCATGCATGGCATACAGTGCCGCTACTGCCGGTCCCTTGTTATCGATGGTACCGCGGCCATACAGACAACCATCACGCTCCACCATGGTGAAGGGGTCGGAGGTCCAGTTCTCTGCCATAACCGGGACCACGTCCAGATGAGACAGGATACCGAGCTCCGGCGCATCCATGTCGGCACTCCAGTCCGCAGCACCGGCACGATATTCATAGTTGCGTACAGCAAAGCCCATATTTTCAGCGGTTTCCAGTACCAGGTCCAGTGCCTTTGCACACGCCGCACCATACGGAGGGTTGTCCCCCGGAATATGGGTCGCTACGCTGGGAAATGCAATCAGCTTCCGCAGCGTCTCCAGCATTTCTGCCTTGTTTTCTTCAATAATCTGGTTTACTTTGGTTTGTAACATGTTGATATGCTCCTTTATTTCAGGCAATATCCCATAAAGACTGTACGGTATTGCCTTTTATACGATTTCAGAATCCGCCGGAAATTTTCGGGTGCAGCCGCTTACGGTAGACTTCCATGGAAATATCCATCAGATAATCATAGCTGATGAACATCATGTTGACCGTTCCCAGCAGAATATATGCACCATATTTTCCGAATTCGCCCATTTCCTTGAGCAGTTCATCCATACCAAGCAGATATACCGTCAGGAAGAAATATGCCAGCATGCATATGTTGAAAATAAGCAGCTTCAGGGCATAGACCAAGGGCTTGAGCTTCAGGCGGTACAGATACGGACGAATCAGCGGATAATGCCCGAAAAACAGAATAAAGATCAGTGCTGCATCCTTATTGGGTGTAACAAATAAGGAAAGCGTACTGACTGCAAGATACATCAGAAAGCCCCACCATGTGCTTGTTTCCATCGCCATGACCGTGACAAGAATCCCGCAGATCATAGGCATGATGATGTAAAAAACAGGGAACACCCCGGTAATAAACTGACTGAGCAGACACATGGAGGCAAGCGTTCCGCCCAATGCGATCCGATAACTCATCGAATGTTTCATTTTTCAATCACCTTTGCTGAGTTTGATACGTAAGTTTGTTATCTTTAATCATACCATATTTTCTGCATTTCTGTCAATTGATTTCAGCGAAAAAAATCAGGGCGGCAGAATCTGCACAGCACACTTGACAATTCCGCCGGGACCTTTTATAATATGTAGTATGTGTATTTTGTCGGATTTATGAGAATCAGGAGGTACAGGAATGTTTTTTCAGAAATTCACAGCAACCAACACCCAGGATATCGCCGAACTGGTTACCGAGGAGGTAGAGGAGGCAACCTCTGTCTTTCACAGCCTGCTGAAGCCCATTCAGGATGCAGTGCCCACAGTTGTACTGGCAATCATCTGCGCGATTATCGGTTTTATCTTCATCAAAATTCTCATGCGCATCGTCAATCACGCCCTGAAACGTACGGAAATAGATGGCATTGCAGTCGGTTTTCTGCGCTCACTCATCAAAATCATACTCTATGTGCTGCTTGCAGTGATCCTGCTTTCTCTCCTGCATGTGCCGATGGACTCCATTGTTGCGGTAATTATATCCAGCAGTATGGCAATTGCGCTGGCACTCAAAGACAGTCTCGCCAATGTAGCCGGCGGATTCATCCTGCTGTTCGCAAAGCCCGTCAAGGCAGGCGATACCGTGGAATTGGACGGTTCCAAGGGTAATGTGGAATCCGTCGGAATCCTTTACACCAAAATCGTTACCAGCGACAATGTGGCTGTATACATCCCCAACGGCAATGTATCCTCTTCGAAAATCATCACCTACACCCAGAAAGCAACACGCCGTATTGATCTGAAATTCACCATTGCCTATGAGAACGATATCGATCTTGCAAGACAGGTCCTTCTGAATTCTACCGTTCTGTATGATGAGATCCTTCCCGAAAAGGACCCGGAAGTACAGGTAAGCGCCCATCTGGACAGTGCGATTCAGATGCAGCTTAGCGTCTGGGTAAAAACAGAGGACTACTGGAAGGTTTACCATGGCTTGCTGGAACAGGTAAAGAAGGATTTCGATGCTGCCGGCATTTCCATTCCCTATCCCCAGCTGGATGTACATCAGAAATAAGAGGATAAGCGTACAAATCACTATTTAGATGAATTTTTTGGTAATATTTTGTAAACCTTGAAAAAAGCTATTGACAAACGCCCTCTTCTCGAGTATAATATACGTATCCTTTCTTAAAAATTTTTTCATAAAAATCCCCTTACTAAAGCGCACGTCAGTCCCTCTGACGTGCGCTTTACTTTTATCCCGAAATTACGTGAAATTCCGGTTATCTGCCATCAAACAAAAAAAACAGGGCTGCTGCAATGTGAAATTTGCAGCAGCCCTTTCTGTCATTCTGTTTCAAAAAGTAAGTTTTCCGCCCTCCCTGGGCAATGTCATCAACTTATACGATTCCCATTTGAAAATCATGAAAGAATCTCATAATGCAGTCTGTCGAAAAAGACATACTTTAACAGCGGGCGAGCAATGCTCGCACCTACGTCTGCTGTATTCACATTTTCCAGAATTCAATAGAGAATCCTCTGTACGGGCGACCATTGGTCGCCCGTTTCTGTAAAACTATATTAAGTTGGTGACATTGCCCTTACTAATGGGAGACTTTCAGAGATTTTTCGACAGACTGAATCATTTCATTGTCAATTGCATAGCTGCATTCCCATCAGGAAAGGAATGTATCCCAGGAAACAAGAATACCAGCTGCCGTAGAGGCATAATAGGACAGAATATCAGATGCATCTCCGATCTCCAGGGAGCCGCCCTCCGCCTTTGTCTGAGACTGGGTATCAATATCACCCAGGAAGAAGGCAAGGGTTTCCTCTGCGCTTGCAGGATCGTCTGTCAGTGCTGCTTCCAGACCGGCAGCATTTGCTGCATAATAACGCAGGACAGCAGATGCGTCATCAATGGATACAGCACCATCCAGGTTGACGTCACCCTTCTTACCGATCAGTACAGTCTGGGTCAGCGGTGTGCTGTCCGTGTAGGATGCCGCAATGGGGGTATCGCCTACCAGCATTTCCACCTCACCAATGAAATAATTCTGTGCAGAACGCATCCAGAGGGCATTGGGACTGGTGCCGCCATTGACCGCATTGGTTGCATCCTGTGTTTTTGCGGTACCGTCTGTAAAGGCAACATCGCAGATATAAGTTGCGCCCATGGAGTTTGCGGTAATCATCTTGTTGTTCTCAGCAAGATAGCAGGCATACTCGGGAGTCTCCACAGAAATTCCGCTGGCAGTATCCACACCGACAGCAATCGCAGCATCTTCATAGGACTGTGTTATTTTGGAACTGGTTCCGCCGGAATCTACTGTCACGCTGCCATAGTTCTGATTCAATGTGACATTGTAAATGCCGCAGGGCGTACCCTTCTTAAAACGGACATTGGTCTCCATAAAGGGGAAATCATCTGAATTTCCCAGGAAGGCGGAAGGAGATGTAACATCACCAACCCAGCTGAGAATATCATTCTCCGCACAAATGGTGTCACCCTTTTCCAGCAGATCCGGCAGAAAATAAGGAATTGTACCTGTTTTTGTAGCAACATTGGCATAGTAAACCGGTTCGTTATTTACAAGCTCATAGTAGATATCTGCAAACTGGAAGCTGTAGGTTGCAGAACCGTTCTCATAAATGGTCAGCGGACACACCATATCATGTGTGACAGAGTCCTGTGCCACCTGACCCTGTTCATTGACATAATATCTGCCGTGCAGCTTGAAGGTGATGGTATGATCGCCATTTTCATCCAGTCCGTTGTAGTAGATCGGATTACCGGCTACCGGATCGGTGCAGACATCCCGTATCTGCGCATTGAAGCTTTTGGTGCTGTATTTCCCGTTGGTGACGTTTCCGAAGCAGAAGGGACGATAGGATGTTGTAAAGCTTCCGCCCAGGTATTCATAGGTATTCTCCGTATAGGTACTGGTCGGATCATAAATGTCACTGAAGTAGATCTGTCCGCTTTCATCTGCCAGGACCTGTGCCGATGCGGCATTTACAGCGATTCCGCTGCCTGTTTTACCCTTCAGATAGGTTGCAGCGTGAATAACCGCCTCACCGGATGCAGCCTCCTCAGCTGTTACTGCATAGCGTTCCAGCTGGATGCTGTGGATATAGCTGCCTGCCTCAGCTGCCTGAGCGGTAAAGGGCATTGCGGATATAACAGCGCAGACAGAAGCTGCAGCAAATGTACGAATGATTTTTTTCATAAAATCCTCCTTCATTATTCTTTTAAAGCATGGCATGCCGGCTCCGGCACGACCCTTTTCTTATTATAACAGACTGCAAGGGGAAAATCAACAGTGTTTTTGACACAAAGCGGCATCACCGGCGAAAATGCCGCTCCTGACTGCACTGTCAGATTTTACCAGGCGACAAAAATACAGGCATAACGCAAAAATATATCAAAACAAGCGGCGTTTCGCTCTTTTCGCTTTCGGAAAAATATGGTATGCTTGAAACAGAGAATTCTGCCTGGTGCAGGAAAGGAGAATACATATGATTGCTATTAAAAAAAGAGGCGTAAAGCCGGATAATACCATGATCTATATGGAGGTATATGGTGTGAACCGTGTGATCTACCGTGTAACAGCAGGAACTATGCGTCGTCGTGGCAGAGCGGTACCCGTATACGGCATCACACTGGAGGATGTACGCACCGGCGAACGGGAGTCCCTGGAAAACTTTTCTGAAGATATGGATCATGCCGTGCAATTCGTGAACACCATGGTACAGCGCGGTATCCGTCCCAGCGGACTTTACAACGAGGCGCTGCGGCAGCTCCGGATCGGAACGGCCGGCACGTCCCACCGCTTTCTTCCTATGTCTTGAGAAATTTCGGGAAAACACTTGCCATCGTCTCTGAAATGTAGTATAATAAAAGATGTAATATTATTATACTGTAAAGGAGAGATACAGTTATGTATCAGGATATGATGGACAGCATTGGTTTTCTGAATCAGTATGATGCAGAAGTCAGTGCAGCAATGCAGCAGGAGCTGACAAGACAGCGGAGAAATCTGGAACTGATTGCCAGCGAAAACATCGTAACACCGGCAGTTATGGCGGCAATGGGTTCTGCTCTTACCAATAAGTACGCAGAGGGTCTGCCTCATAAGCGTTACTATGGCGGCTGCGAATATGTTGACGTTGTAGAAGAAATTGCAATCGAACGTGCTAAGGAACTGTTCGGTGCAAAGTACGCAAACGTACAGCCGCACTCCGGCGCACAGGCAAACACAGCCGTTTACTTCGCTCTGCTCCAGCCGGGTGATACGGTTCTGGGTATGAGCCTTGCACACGGCGGTCACCTGACACACGGTTCTCCGGTTAATATTTCCGGTAAGTATTTTAACTTCGTATCCTATGGTCTGGGCGATGACGAGGTGATCGACTATGACAAGGTACAGGCTCTGGCAGACGAGCATAAGCCGAAGCTGATCGTAGCGGGTGCAAGTGCATATCCGAGAGTCATTGATTTCGAGAGACTTTCTGCAATTGCAAAGTCTGTAGGCGCATACCTGATGGTAGATATGGCACACATTGCAGGTCTGGTTGCAGGCGGACAGCATCCGTCTCCAGTACCCTATGCAGATGTTACCACAACCACAACACATAAGACTCTCCGCGGTCCGAGAGGCGGTCTGATCCTGTGCAACGATGAAGAGATCGCAAAGCAGATCAACAAGGCTGTATTCCCGGGTACACAGGGCGGTCCGCTGATGCATGTGATCGCAGCAAAGGCAGTTTGCTTCGGCGAAGCACTGAAGCCTTCCTTCCGTACATACGCTGAGAATGTGGTAAAGAACGCACAGGCTCTGGCGGAAGGTCTGGTAAAGCGCGGCTTCAACCTGGTTTCCGGCGGTACTGACAATCACCTGATGCTGGTTGACCTCAGACCCTTCTCCATCACTGGTAAGGAACTGGAAAAGCGTCTTGACGATGTATACATCACTGTAAACAAGAATGCGATCCCTAACGACCCGGAAAAGCCGTTCGTAACTTCTGGTATCCGTGTTGGTACACCGGCAGTTACCAGCCGTGGTCTGGGCGTTGCAGAGATGGACAAGATCGCTGAGTTCATGTATCTGACTGCAACAGATTATGAGAACAGCGCAGATGCGATCCGTGCAGGTGTAACCGAAATCTGCAAGCAGTATCCGCTGTACGAATAAGTCTGAACAAATGAAACAGAAAAGCGCATTTGCCCTGACAGATGCGCTTTTGTCTGTTGTATACGGAGGGAAACAACATGGAACATCCTCTTGCAGACCTGATCCGTCCGAAAACACTGGATGATGTGGTCGGTCAGCGGCATCTGCTTGCGGAGGGAAAGCCTCTTCGCCGCATTATCGACAGCGGACGCATCCCGAATCTGATCTTCTACGGGCCGTCGGGCGTCGGCAAAACAACTGTAGCCCGTATCATTGCCGAGCGTACATCCATGACGCTCCATAAGCTGAACGGTACTTCGGCATCCACAGCGGATATCCGTGAGGTCGTGGCGCAGATCGGTACCTTTTCCGGCATGAACGGCATCCTGCTGTACCTGGACGAGATTCAGTATCTGAACAAAAAACAGCAGCAGAGCCTGCTGGAATACATCGAAAACGGACAGATCACCCTGATCGCCTCTACAACGGAAAATCCCTACTTTGCAGTATATAACGCACTCATCAGCCGGAGTACCGTATTTGAATTCAAGCCAGTCCCTCCGGAAGAACTGGAACGTGCGGTCAGCCGTGCTTTTCGCTGCATGGAGGAGCAGCTGGGAACGCCGCTGACGCTTGAGGACGGTGTGTGCACCTATATTGCAAGAGGATGCGGCGGCGATGTCCGCAAGGCACTCAACACCGCAGAACTGAGTGCGCTCGCCGCGGAGCCGGCAGAGGGGGGCAGCCTTGTTACGCTGGATACGGCAGTCTCCCTTACCCAGCGGAGCAATATGCGCTATGACAGGGACAACGATCAGCATTACGACCTGCTTTCTGCGCTTCAGAAGTCCATCCGGGGTTCCGATGAAAACGCCGCCCTTCATTATGCAGCAAGACTCCTTCAGGCAGGCGATCTGCTTTCTCTGTGCAGACGTTTGCTGGTCATCGCCAGTGAGGATGTAGGACTTGCCTATCCTCAGGCAGTTGTCATCACCAAGGCTTGTGTAGACAGTGCCCTGCAATTGGGACTGCCGGAGGCAAGGATCCCTATGGCGGAGGCAATTGTGCTTCTGGCAACTGCGCCGAAATCCAACAGTGCCTATCTTGCCATGGATGCTGCTATTGCAGATGTCGAGCAATATGGCGCACTGGACTTTCCAAGACATTTGCAGAACAAGCATTTTGACGGTGTGGGCGCAAAGATACGGGGACAGCATTACCTGTATCCCCATGATTACCCCAATCACTATGTAAAGCAGCAGTATCTGCCGGATGAGATCGCCGACCATGTGTACTATGAGTTCGGACCGAACAAACAGGAAATGGCGGCGGCAGCATACCGGAAGAAGATACTGGATGAATTCAAATAAAAGGAAAGCCATCCATTCAGCAAAACGAATGGATGGCTTATTTTGTCGAAAAAACCATATTCTGAAACAAAATTGCGGGCGAGTTAGTGTAGCCCCTACATGAAATAACGCAAAATGGCCATTTGTAGGGGACGGCGCCCCGAATTGCAGCCTGCAACAGCAGGTGTTCCCTGAAACTCCTATGTTTATAGGAACTTTAGAGATTCGTATCAGATATTTTTCTGATAAATGATCCGCATACCCTTGAGCAGCAGGGTATCATCCAGAATGATCTCCTTATGTCTGCAATGGGGAACGATCACCTCAGCCAGACCGCCTGTTGCAATGGCTGTAACAGGCATCTGAAGTTCCGCCTCAATATGATCAAGAAGACCGTCAATACATCCTGCAAAGCCGTAGATCATGCCGCTTTTCATGCAGTCAATGGTATTGCTGCCGATCTTCTTCTTCGGAGGTTCAAAGGCGATTTTCGGAAGCTGTGCCGTCTTATCGATGAGTGCATTCATAGAAATGGCAACACCGGGCATGATCATGCCGCCGATGAACTCATTCTTCTCATTGAGAACGGAAACAGTTGTTGCCGTACCCATATCGATCAGTGCCAGCGGACCGCTGTACTGTTCCAGAGCAGCAATTGCACCGATGACCATATCACTGCCCAGCTGCGCCGGATTGTCAATGGCGATTTTGAGTCCGGTCTTAATGCCAGGACCCACAACCATGCATTTCTTTCGGGTGATGGTTTCCACTGCCTGCTTTACGATATTCGTGATTGACGGCACAACCGAAGAAAGAATGCTTCCCTCGATATCCTGACTTTTCAGACCGTATATTTCCAGAACGGATTTAAAGGAAACTGCATATTCCAGGGTCGTACCGGTCTGATTGGTGGAAATGCGCTCTGTAAAGAGAATTCTGTCATCCTGAAAGCACCCGATGACGATGTTTGTATTGCCGATGTCGATTGCAAAAACCATATACAAACCTCCTGCGTGTATTTACGACTATTATACCACGTTTTTGGTCATTGTGCAAGATTGGCATCAGATGTTTCTCCCAGCCATCCGGCACCCATGCAAAAAGGACTGCTGCAAGATCCGATCTGCAGCAGTCCTTTATTTTGATACGAATCTCTTATCGTTTTGTTGAAGAAGTTACCGGATCGCATTTTGTCAATCAAGGAACCCAACCGCAGGCAGGCTGTCGCCTGGCAAGGGCGGGCAGCGCAGAGTGACGAAATGATAGCGGAAAATTCTTCAATCGGTTGATACGGGATGCGTATGAATATACACGTTTACGCCTTGGTATCCATACCCATCTGAATCGCCTTCATATTGACCTCGATCAGATTTGCACGTTTCGGAGGAATGCATTTTTCCATTGCCTGCTTTACAACATCCATGTCAAACAGACCCGTTTCAGCCAGCATTCTGCCCATGAGGATCATGTTCGCAGAGCCGTTCATGCCGCTCTCCGATGCAATATCTGTTGCAGGAATTGCCACATAGGTAATATCCGTTCTGGTGCAGTTTTCATCTACAATAGAGCTGTCCACCAGTACCAGACCGCCCGGCTTTACCGCATCGATAAACTTGTTATAAGACGGACCATTCATAGCGATCAGAATATCCGGATTCGCCACCAGAGGAGAACCGATCGGCTCATCCGAGATACATACGGAGCAGTTTGCAGTACCGCCGCGCATCTCCGGACCGTAGGATGGCAGCCAGGAAAGCTCCTTGCCGCCCATCAGACCGCAGTATGCCAGGATCTTACCCGTGAACAGAATGCCCTGTCCGCCGAAGCCTGCTAAAATAATATCAGTTGTCATAATTACTTCGCTGCCTCCTCTTCTGCTGTCTTGTCCTTATAAACACCCAGCGGATAGTAAGGGATCATCTTGTCCTTAACAAATTCCATAGAAGCTTCCGGTGAAAGTCCCCAGTTGGTGGGACATGTGGACAGAACCTCTACGATGGACAGACCGCGCTTGTTTACCTGATTGTCAAACGCCTTGCGGATCGCCTTCTTCGCCTCACGGATGTGCGGTACGCTGTCGATTGCAACACGCTGTGCCAATGCAACGCCGCTCAGTGTGGACATCAGCTCACACATACGGATCGGGAAGCCGGCTGTATCGGTATTTCTGCCGAAAGGTGTTGTCTGTGTAACCTGACCCGGCAGAGTTGTAGGAGCCATCTGACCGCCTGTCATGCCGTAGGTTGTATTGTTGATGAAGATGATAACGATATTCTCGCCTCTTGTGCCGCTATGTACAGTTTCCGCTGTACCGATGGCAGCCAGATCGCCGTCACCCTGATAGGTAAATACGACCTTATCGGGATTTACTCTTTTAGCACCAGTAGCAACAGCCGGAGCTCTGCCGTGAGGTGCCTGAATTACATCGCATCCGAAATAGTTATAGGACATTACGGAACATCCTACAGGAACAACTGCGATCGTGTCACCGATCACACCCATCTCATCCAGTACCTCGCACACAAGGCGATGTACAATACCGTGTCCGCAGCCGGGACAAAAATGTGTAGAAACGTCCTCCAGGGAATTCGGACGGTCAAATACAACTGCCATTACTGCGCACCTCCTGTCAGCTTCTTGATTTCCTCATAAACCTCAGCCGGTGTCGGAATTACGCCGCCGGTTCTTCCGTAGAATTCAACCGGAATGCGGCATTCTGTAGCCAGCTTTACATCATAGATCATCTGACCCATAGACATCTCTACATCCAGGATCTTCTTGGCATCCTTGCAAGCCTCGTTGATTTCCTTTACCGGGAACGGCCACAGGGTCTTGGGACGAAACAGACCAACCTTGATGCCCTCTGCTCTTGCCTTGGTAACAGCAGACTTGGCAACACGTGCGGATGCACCGTATGCAGTAACTACCAGTTCTGCACCATCGCACATGTACAGTTCAGCATCTGTTTCATTTTCCTCAACCTGCTTATAGCGCTCATAACGCTCCAGAACCTTTGCCTCCAGCAGCGGAGCATCCAGGAACAGAGAGTTGATGATGTGGTGCTTACGTTCATTCTTGTGACCGCATGCAGCCCAGTCGGACTTATCCGGCAGTTCTGTCTTAGGCTCCGGGAAGGTTACCGGCTCCATCATCTGACCCAGCAGACCATCTGCAAGGATCATAACGGGCATACGGTACTGGTCAGCCTTATCGAATGCCAGAGTTACAGCGTCAACCATTTCCTGTACAGAACAAGGAGCCAGAACCATTACATGGAAGTCACCGTGACCAACCGCCTTTGTAGCCTGGAAGTAGTCGGACTGTGCCGGCTGAATGGAGCCCAGACCCGGACCGCCACGCTGAACGTTGATGATAACTGCCGGCAGGTCAGAGCCTGCCATATAGGAAATACCCTCAGCCTTCAGGGATACACCCGGAGAAGAGGAGGATGTCATTGCACGAACGCCGGTGGATGCTGCGCCCAGTACCATGTTGATTGCGGCAATTTCAGATTCTGCCTGAAGAAATACACCGCCCGCCTTTTCCATACGCTTCGCCATATAGGCAGAAAGTTCTGTCTGCGGTGTGATCGGATAGCCAAAGAAACACTTACATCCGCAGCGGATAGCTGCTTCTGCCAGAGCCTCGTTGCCCTTCATAAGACTTCTTTCCACTTGAATTCCCTTCTTTCTACTTTTCGATTTTAATTGCGCAGTCCGGACACATCATTGCACACATGGTGCAGGAAATACATGCCTCCTGGTCCGTGCAGACTGCGGTAAAATAACCTTTTTCGTTACGCTTTTCCTTCTGGATGACTACCAGCTTCTTCGGACAGGCGGATACACAAAGTCCGCAGCCCTTACAGCGTTCAAAGCGAA
Source organism: Ruminococcus sp. (assembly GCA_017480865.1). Taxonomy (GTDB): domain Bacteria; phylum Bacillota; class Clostridia; order Oscillospirales; family Ruminococcaceae; genus Ruminococcus_C. Next base: position 15,332 of record JAFURN010000034.1, read on the forward strand.
CCTGCATCTTTTCCATACTTTCCCTCCTCCCTTGCTAACTGCCGGATACGGCAGCTGACTCTATGGAAGGGCAGCAGCTTACAAAGGCTGCTCCCAGACCGGTTTTACATAGACCTCCACGGGGATTCCATCCGGAACCGAAACTTCCAGATCGCTCCGGTATGTGGTACCTGCAAGAGGCAGACCTGCCTCCTTTGCCACATGCTTTGCATACTCCATGGAGCGGCGGATCGTTTCCGCTGTGGTTTCCCTGCCCAGATTGGAATTGTTGATAATTCCCGTATGCTGCATCCGGGAGACCTGTTCGATCTCACGCATAAGCGTCAGAGTTTCCTCAGGCGCCTCCGTGAGGTAACGATAGCAATTGATGACATACAGCATCTCAGTCTGCTCTTTGTATGCAGCTAAGGCATCTGCGTAACGTCCCAGACCGATCGCACCTGCGTCATCGCCGCCCACATCGATAATCAGATGTCCCGGCTCATACGCCATACGTTCCAGGTCAAAGGATATGGCAGGAATGTCAAGGCTGGTATTGGCATACATGGATGCCGCCAGCGTCACGCCCTTTTCCGCAAACAACTCCTTGAAATCCGCAGTCCGGAAATAGGGGTTGACGATATCAAAATCCACAATGGTGACCTTTTCCTGCTGTGCTGCCAGATTCAATGCCAGATTCACAGCAAAATTCGTCTTGCCCGAGCCGTAGTGTCCCGTTATAATCGTAATTTTCTTCATAGAATACCTCCGCCGGGCACAATCTGCCCATGCGTTCCTATTATAACACATTTCATCCGGAAATGCAACATGTTTTTTAGCCTGCTACTATAAAAAACTCACACCGGAAGCTTCTTTGCCGATTGTATCACGAATCCGAATGCAGGTCAGCACAAACAAAAGTCACTTCCAGCGCATTGGAAGTGACTTCAGTAAATACCATTTATTCTTCATTCGGGTCTGCACTCTCGCCCATACGAATCGCCTTCAGGACAATGGCACATTCCAGACGCTTCTTTTCAATCTCGCAGGACATACGATGTGCCTTGCGGGTATCGCCTGCGTACTGGTAATTGTTGGCATTACAGCCGCCGCTGCAATAGAACTTCGCCCAGCAATCACGGCAGTCCGGCTTGGTATAAATGTGCATCTTTGCGAAATCCTTCTTCATCTCATAGTCGAAGGTACCCTCGTCAATATTGCCCATCTTGTACTTTTCTTCACCTACAAACTGGTGACAGGGATAGATATCACCATCCGGCGTGATCGCTACATAATCATTGCCGCAGCCGCAGCCTCTCAGACGCTTGATGGCACAGGGACCCTGGTCAAGGTCCAGCATAAAGTGGAAGAAGTTGAACCGCTTGCCGGTCTTCTCATAATCGAGAACCTTCTGCATCAGGGTCTCGTATTCCTTGAAAATAACCGGAAGATCCTTCTCTGTAAGTGCATAGGGGTCCTTGGGGTCAGTGACTACCGGCTCTACAGAGATCTGGTCAAAGCCTTCCTCCAGCAGACTGAAAACATCCTCGGAGAAGTCGAGATTATACTTGGTGTAGGTACCTCTCACATAATACTCGCCGTCGCCTCTCTTTTCAACCAGATCACGATAGCGGGGAACAATACGGTCATAGCAGCCCTTGCCGTCCACACGCTTACGCATACGGTCGTTGACTTCCTTTCGTCCGTCGATGGACAGTACCACATTGGACATCTCCTTATTGATATAGTCGATCTTATCATCATCCAGCAGCATGCCGTTTGTGGTAATAGTAAAGCGGAAATTCTTGTTATATTCCTTCTCCTTGCTGCGTGCATATTCCACGATCTGCTTGACTACATCAAAATTCATCAGCGGTTCGCCGCCAAAGAAGTCGAGCTCCAGATTCTCTCTGTTTGCGGAATGGGTCAGCAAAAAGTCAATTGCCTTCTTACCGGTTTCAAAAGTCATGAGCTTTCTGCCCTCACCAAAGTCACCGGTAGATGCAAAGCAGTATTCACAGCGCAGGTTGCAGTCATGGGCAATATTCAGGCACATTGCCTTGACAGGAGACGCCACAGCAACCTCCGCATACTGCTCGTAGTCATCCTCAGAGAACAGAACGCCTGCCTTATGTGCCTCCAGGATCTCAGCATAGCAGGATTCGATCTCCTCCCGGCTATAGAAACGCAGCAGCTGCTCCAGTACATCCTCCGGACAGACATCCGCCAGCGGCGGTTCCACATAGGTCAGCAAATCATACGTCAGATCGTCTACAATATGTACACCGCCGCTGTTGACGTCCAGTACCACATTATAGCCGCACAGCTTATATTTATGAATCACGATTCATCACCCTTTTTCTTATAGTAAAATGAAGAAAGGGACATTGCTTGTCCCTTCACTCCGTACTGATAATCCGCACACCAACGGCATGCGGATATTTTCAGATTGCTTTATTCGCTTAGCGCTCGCACTTCTGGTTTGCAACTGTACAGGATGTCTTGCAAGCAGACTGGCAGGATGCCTGACACTTACCACAGCCGCCCTTTGCAGCAGTTGCCTTCAGATTTGCCTTGTTGATGGTCTTGATATGCTTCATATAGAGTCCCTCCCAATAGGTAAATTATTTTTTCTATTTTAACATAAAACGCAGTTTTTTTCAATAGGCTTTTCCGCAAAATACAGAATTTTTACATATTGCACAATTTCATTTCATTGTCTCCGACATTTTTTCCCGGAACAATCTGCCCGGGGCGGCTTATGGATCCGTGTATTCACACCGCAAACACCGCCGATGCAGCTGCACAGCAGGATCAGGATCAGCTTCATCAGAGTACCGGCGCCTGCAAGACTCCGGAGCAGCACCAGACCAAAGAAAAACACAACAAAATAGATGATAATGCCGCAGCCCAAACCTACAAGAATCCCATGCTTCCGGCGGTGTCTGGCTGCCATAAAGCCGGCAGTAAAGCTGCCCAGACACAGCGCAATGCCTGCCATACAGGAAACCAGAGAATCCGGAGCATCCAGACTGGTCATCAGTGCGGAAAATCCGGAAAGACACAAAATCGTTGCAAGCAGACCGGCTGCAACAGCGCCCAGTGTACAGCACAGACCGGATTCTCCAAAGCTGCACCACAGTCTTCTGCATTTTCGTTTCATCCCATCACCTCCGCATTTCATCTTATGCGGGAGGCGTACGGCTTAGACCTTACGATTTTGCTAGCAGTTCCTCCCAGAGAATCTCCTGACCGCTTGCGCAGGTTGCATAATACTTCAGAATCAGGGTTGCATCTGCCAGAGTGATCGCATCATCCTCATTGACATCCGCATAATCCCGGTTGAAGCCCGTCATAACAGCAGGTGTGCCGGCAGCTGACATTGCATAGTATTTCAGAACCAGAGATGCATCGGACAAATCGACTATACCGTTCATATCCGCATCACCGATATCCTCCTCTTCAATGATCACCTTTTCCCGTACGACCACATAAAGCGGTTCTGCATCGGCTGTGCCGTAATCATTGGAGCCTGACACAAGAATCTGATACATACCTGTTTCCAGCAGGGATACGCCCAGCATTGTACCGGACAGGGCATATGTGGTTTGCTGGCCCGAAGGTGAAATGATCTGTACCAGATACTGCTTTGCGGTATCACTGTCAATATACAGCTGGATCAAGTCCCCCTGTTCGACAAAATCTGCCGAGAGTTTGATAGCAATATAAGAAGGAGGACCTGCTGTCGTTGTGGCAGTCGTTGTAGTTGTGGGCGGTGCAGTTGTTGTGGTGGTTGTTGTCGTTGTTGTAGTCGTTGTAGTTGTCGTAGTCGTTGTTGTAGTCGTTGTAGTTGTCGTGGTCGTTGTTGTAGTCGTTGTAGTTGTCGTGGTCGTTGTTGTGGTCGTAGTCGGCTTTGTTGTGAGAGGCTGATCCAGAATGGTTGCTTCGATATCATAGATTCCATAGTTCTCCATATAGCGAAGTGCAGTTGCATCATTACTGCTGCTTCCGCTTGTGCCATTCTCAATGAGCATCTTGAGTCCGTAAGAACCCAATGCATGGGCACCTACAATTGCAGCTGCAAATGTGACCTCTACGCCGCTGACCGTTGTTCCTATGTAAGCATCCACACCCATATTGTCCAGATAATACCAGATTCTCTTATGATAAGCCAGCACAACATAATCCTGTGCTTCCGGCGAGGCGAGGAAGGTATCTCTGCTGGTTACACCATAGGACGCAGCCAGTTCTGTCCAATTTCCGGAGGAGTCCATAAAACCGACCTCCTGGAGACAAAGCGTACCTACCTGCCAGTAGCCCAGATACTGACCGTTTACCGCTGTATAGCTGTTGCCGGATTCCGTTCTGCCAAGGGCATAGAGAAAATCACCATACTCATCTGCATAATCCGAATTGCTGAACGCTTTTGCCTCAAGAGGAGCAGCTGTCTGAAAAATCAGACTCAGCCCCATCACCAGCGCTGTCAGAAGCGCAAATAAAATTCTGCCTGTTTTCTTCTGCATAGTCTGCATAATAAAACCTCCATATCCCAAAAAATACGAGAAAATAAAAATCAGTACAAACAAACACAAAATGAGAGCAGCATTTCTTGCCGCTCTCATTGAAAATCCTTATCCGCAGAGTATCTTTTCTCTCTGCAAATATGAGCTTTTTGCTCAATCCTTCAGTATTCCCTTATCTTCTGTCTGAGCGGAATCATCGGTCTCTGTCTTGCCCTTCTTCTTTGCTTCCTTCTTCTTCTGGATCTCAGCAGCCGCAGCAGTACGGGCACGTTCTGCATCCTCACGAACGGTTACATTCTCCTGAATCGCCCACTTCTTCATGCGGATTCTGCTTCTGTCACCGCCGCACTCAATTACAACAGTATCCTCTGTTGTCTTTACAACCAGACCAACAATACCGCCGATGGTTACGACCTCATCACCGATGCGCAGATCATTCTGCATTGCCTTCTGTTCCTTCTCCTTCTTCTTCTGAGGACGGATCAGAATGAAATACATCACTGCAAACAGCAGCACCATGATAATCAGGGATGACATCATGCCGGCGCCGCCTGCTGCGCCGCCTGCTGCACCCTCAGCAGATGCAGTTACGGTCATTGTACCAGCAGCCAGAGCGGTCAGAGATGCGATCAGACCAACCTTTGCAAAATTCTTTCTCATGCTTTTAATTCCTTTCTGTTTGACTTCAGGATATGCATCCCAGAGTCAGATTATTCCTTGCCTTTGATGTATGCGTCAATGGATGCTGCAGCCTTTTTGCCGGCGCCCATTGCCAGAATAACGGTAGCAGCACCTGTTACAGCGTCGCCGCCTGCATATACACCATCCTTGGTAGTCGCCATAGTCTCCTCATTCACGACCAGACAGCCCCAGCGATTTGCCTCAAGGCCTTCTGTTGTAGAACGGATCAGGGGATTGGGGGATGTACCGATGGACATGATAACGGTATCCACATCCAGAATGTATTCGCTGCCAGCAACCTCTACAGGTCTGCGTCTGCCGCTTTCGTCCGGCTCGCCCAGTTCCATACGGATGCACTTCATGCCGCATACTCTGCCGTTTTCGTCACCGATGAGTTCCACCGGATTATTGAGATTCAGGAACTCAACGCCCTCTTCCTTAGCATGGTGAACCTCCTCCACACGTGCCGGCATTTCCGCCTCGGAACGGCGATATACAATGTATACATGCTCAGCACCCATACGCAGTGCACTTCTTGCAGCGTCCATTGCAACGTTGCCGCCGCCGACGACTGCAACTGCCTTTGACTTGATAACGGGAGTTTCATATTCCGGCAGATAGCCCTTCATCAGGTTGATTCGGGTCAGATACTCATTCGCAGAGCATACGCCCACCAGACCTTCGCCCGGAATGCCCATGAAACGGGGCAGAC
>JAFURN010000035.1 GCA_017480865.1 Ruminococcus sp.
ACCCTTCATTGTTCCTGTTGTTCCAGAGGAAAACAGAATGGCTATGACATCCTCGCTCCGTGGTGCTGCCGTTATTTTTGTCACTGTATGAACAGAATCCGGAAAACGAGCAAAAACAAAATCCTTCCGGATCATAAAAGCAGGCACACCTTCAAGCAAGCCTTTATCAAGTGTCCTGTAAATCTCCTCAATTGTAAAAACAGCTGAAACATCCGCATATTCTAAAAGTCTGTTACGCTCATCCGGCGGCAGGGCAGCATCAATGAGTACCGCTGTATAGCCGGCATAGGCAAGTGCAAGATTCAGGACGACAGCCTGTGCAGAATAGGGCGTAATTACAGCAGCACGATCCGCACGTCCAAGCCCACCTTCAGAAAGAAGCTGTGCTGTCTGCTCTGCGATATCCAGCAGTTCTGCATAGCGAAGAGCGGTTCGTTCACCGTCTTCTTCTAAACGCACCACTGCTGTTTTATCGGCACACTTCTGCCAGGCATCCTTCATCTGGATTTTGAAATCCTGATATGTATACATCTTATGCATAATTCAATTCCCTTTCAAATTCATTCAGACTTTTAGAAAAAGGGGATGTATTTTTCAGTCATTTATTTGACTCTATTCAATCAGCAATGATTCCTTCTATCATACTTGTCCCCTGCTGTATCTGCATTCCGATATGATTTTAACACAAGAATCCACCCGCCCGATAACAGGGGGATGTTTTTTTTAATGACTCGGTTTATATTTCATCACATGCATCGGAATAAATGTCTTTTCAAAGCCTGTGTATAATGAATCGTGAAATGACATTTACCAGACAATATGCAATAAAAAACGGACTTATGAGAAGATAAATTTCTCATAAGTCCGTTTTTTTATTGATTCAGAAGTTCATGCTTCATCCTGCACAGATCAAGCACATTGATCCTGCCGTCCGCACAAAGATCACCAGCCTGCCGGTCAGTAAGATCACCTGCACAAACGAGCCACTTCTGGAGCATGATCGCATCCGCAATTGTAAACGTGCCGTCGGCGTTGACGTCACCGATCAAAGCCTGCTCCTCGGACGACACCTGCGCCAGAAGATAAACCAGCACCCCATTGCCATAAACCGTATGTTCATTGGTCACCCAGTCATTCTGGCTGTCCATATAACACTTTGCTGCAAATCTGCAATAGGTTTTCATTGCCGTATAATTCGGCCCCTGGGGCAGATAGCCAGCGGGGATCTCATCGATCCCATCGTTTTCATAAATCTGACTATATATCGTCTTGATGCTGTTTTCACCACAGCCGGATACATAGCTGATACCCAGCGGATTTGCGCCAAGAAGCCATGAAAGCGAGGATTCTGCACATTGCAGCGTACGGCTGTCATTCAGATCCAGGATCTCATCTGTTACCGAAAGTGCCATTGCCATGTTACATATTTCAGCTGTGATTCCTCTGAAATAGTTGCCTTTATGCAGCGGCACTCCCCAGATGTTGTTTTCCCACTTCGTAGTCAGCAGAATTTCCCGCCATATGTCGATTTCATCTGTAAGCCATTGCGAAACCTGTGCATCGTCATCCCCGCAGAGCAGATAATGCCAGCAGCCGGTCAGCCAGTTGCTTCCCCATCTGTTTGCATAGGCATAGCTGTCCTCGAATTTGGACTGAATATGAGAATAATTCTCTTCAAAATACTCCCTGCACGAGGGATTACCATTTGCATGATACAGAGCACCTGCTGCCCACAGCCGGTCAGGAACATCATCAGAAACCACATATACGTCATATCCAACGATATTTTCGGAATGATTCTTCAAGAATTCCCATCCCTTTTCTGCTGCTGCAAGACATATATCCGCAAATTCAGGGTCAAACTCCTTGTAGCTCATATAAGCTTCTGCAAGCACACCAACTGCACAGGCTGTATCATCTGTGGTGCAGCCGTTCTCATCCATTACAGTACGTTCTCCTGCGTCACCCTGGATGCGCGGATAAAATCCGCCGCTTTCCGCATCCTGCATGGTGAGGATCCATTCCAGTTCCCATCTTGCTTCATCCAAAAGATCCGGAATCCCGTTCCCGCTTTCGGGAATGTTCAGTGCATTGTCCGGAAAGACCTGCGGAAACATTTCATAAGCCCAAAGCAGAGAAGATACCGTTCCTGCACCAGTGTTCACATATTTTCCGGAATCTCCTGCGTCAAACCATCCCTTTTCAGATGCAATCGTTCCGGATTTTCCGCTTGCAAAGGGGACTGACGAATCATCAAGCCCTAAGTCATCTCTTGCAAACTCGCCTGCATATTCTTTCTCCAGCGAAATTCCCTGCCGCTGGTAATAAAAGTATTTCTGTGCCGCAGCAAGTGCTCCCTCATATACATTGTCAGAAACCGAAAAGTTCACTGAATGCGCAAGCCCGTCTACTGCAATATAATAATTCCCGCTTGTATGGAGTTCAGAGAAGTCTGCCTTCAGTACCTTTTCGCCGCTGTCACGCTGGTCAAATTCCGAAAGGAGCTGCAATGTGCCATCATACACAGATTCTCCCGTTTCAGCCTTGCACACAGAGAATGTGTCTCCATCCGAAATATTGTATCGTTCAGGATAAAAGGAAACCAGTGCGTATTTTGCAGCATCCGGCTTGAATCCCGCCTGATTGACCTTAATATGCGGTGATTCCCGTTCAAACCCCTCGGAGGTCACCTCAATATTCGTGATCCAGAATTTCTGGGCATCCGTTGTTCCGTCATTCAGCAGATACAGAAGCTTGATGTCGCTGATGTCTGTATCCGGGTTTTTCGCCATGAGATCAGACAGCGGGATCGATACATGCTGCCATTCATTTGTAATACCGGCATATTCTCCGACGGAAACAGCGGCAACATCTTCACCTGTATGGTCTGCAAGCCCGATGCGGAATTTCTCGTTTCCGGCATTGCCCTTTACATCGAACTCCAGACAGCCGTCCGGCTGATACTGCGAAAAGTCTATGGACATCCAGCTTCTCACAACAAGACGTACCGACCACGAATTGGAGGTGTTCGTTACATTGACACGCAGGGAAGACACGCCGTCACAGGTCACTTCGCTGTCTACCGGAACTCTTGCATTGGAGACTTCAAGATTCTGACCGCCGCACCAGTTGATATTTCCGCTTCCATTGAAAATGGCATAATCCAGAAGCTGACGGTAGGACATATCCGATTCTGCGTAAGCAGGCACAGTGCTGCTGACCAGCAGGGACAACGCACAGCCAATGACTGTCATCTGTTTTGTAATTTTCATAAATACACCTTCCTTGAACATTCGTATTTGTGCAGCGAATGGCGTTCTATATAATTAAGTATACACCATTCCCCCAGACATTTCAAGACTTTTCAGATGTAATCGTCCGTAATTCCAGCGAACATCTTACGCACAGCTTAAAAAAGATGGTATAAAATGCAATAAAAAAAATAATAATTGACATTGCATTTTTATGGATTTTGATGTATGATTAAAATGTAGGAATCTGGGAATCAAAAAATGGCACCGTTCCAATCATCTTATAATTAAAACAGGAGGATTTGTTATGTTTTTTTCACACAGAAAAAGAGAAAGAAAAAACAACGGACGGCTTAAAAAGCTGTTCAGCGGCATCACTGCATCAGCATTGATGCTTTCAACACTTGCCGCAATGCCAATCAGCACAGGATTTGAGGCTGAGGCGGCTACTTCCAACTGGAAGTTTGACTTTGGCGGCGGCGGTACAGCCAGCGGATACACAGGGGTTTCCGCAGGCACTTCGTACAGTTCATCTACCGGATACGGATTTTCCGGCAGCGTTTCTGACGTATCAGCAGGCGGTTCCGGTGCGCTGAGCGATGCGGTCCGCTTCACCGGCGGTGAATTCAAGGTTGACCTGCCAAAGGGTCTTTATCAGGTTACCGTTACAACTGGTAACAGCCCCAGAACTACGATCAAAATGGAGGGCATGCTCCAGATGATCAATCTTACAGGCAATAATGCAGTGGAGAGCATTCAGATTCCGATCACTGACGGTCAACTCAATATTTCTGCAATTGCAGGTATGAACAATGCGCAGTACACTATCTCAGCACTTGAAATCACGCAGCTCAATACTACCGGCGAAATGAAGCCTACCATCTGGCTTTGCGGTGACTCTACTGTTGCCAACTACTACAACCAGCCGGATACCAAGCAGCATGGTTGGGGTCAGTATCTTAAGGATCATGTTAATACAAATGTATTCGAGATCCGTAATATGGCTGCCAGCGGTCAGTATGCAAAGGGATTCTATGACGGCGGTCAGTTCGACGCGATCAAGACATATGGTAAGGCTGGCGACTACTACATTATCTCAATAGGCATCAACGATACTGCCTACTCAACCGCCGACGAATACTACACTGTAGTTACTGAAATGGTTAAGATCGCCAAGTCCAAGGGCATGAATGTTATCCTTGTAAAGCAGCAGGGCAGACACAGCGACCTCAACAGAAGTACTCTTCTCGGCGGACGCTGGTTCGGCGGTCAGCTTGAAACTATCGCTTCCGAGCAGAATGTAACTATCATCGACCTGTTTACTGCATGGCAGAATTATGGTATAAGCATCGGCGGATACGACGCTATGACTGATTACTACGCAGCAGACGACGACCTCCACCAGAGTAAGCTTGGCGCACAGAAGAATGCTGAGCTGGCACAGAGCCTGATGAAGATCGGCGATACAGAGATGGACACAAGCGTTTACTACACTTTCAAGAATACAAACAGCGGTCTGGTCATGGACATTGAAGGCGGTACAATGGCTGATGGTACGAATGTACAGCAGTGGGGTTCCAACGACCTTACCTGTCAGCAGTGGCAGCTCAAGCCCTTTGCAAACGGCACGACCTATTATTATGTACACTCCGTTGCAGACCCGAATTATGTACTCAAGGCAATGACCGGTTCTGACGGCGGCAACATCCAGATCGTTCCCTATTCCAGCAAGGATAGTATGATGCTCTTCCAGTTCACCAAGATCGGTGACGGCTCATACTACATCTCTACACGTGCTTCCAAGGATGCATGCTTTGTTGAGGTCGCAAGTGCAAGCACAGCAAGCGGTGCGAATGTACAGCAGTGGGGCTGGACATACAGCAAATGCCAGAACTGGCAGGCTGAAAAGATCGCTATCCAGACTGAGCCTGTAGTTACAACAACAACTACTACCACAACGACAACAACAACTACTACCACAACAGCAACTAAACCTGAACCTGTCGTTAAACTGGATATCGGTGATATCGACGGCAGCAAAACAATTAATATATTTGACCTCGCTCTTCTCAAGAAAATTGCAAAGAACAGCGCAGGCTTCTCACCTGCACAGATCAAGGCTGCGAATGTAAACGGTGACACCGCTGTTGACAAGAATGATGTAAAGCTGATGCAGGAATACATTATCGGCAAGGATGTAAAGTTCTCAGAACCTGCTTTTGATTATGATCAGCACTATTATGCAATTGACGCTGTAGGCATTGACGGATGGGAAGAAACAACAAATGCAGGCTTTGAAGGCGCCGGCTACTGGAATTTCAACAATGTTGTAGGCAGCAACCTGACATGGACTGTACAGACTCCGGCAGAGGGCAACTACACGGTAAACTTCCGTTACGCAAACGGCACGACAGCACTGCGCACTCTGAAGATCACTGTAAACGGCGGCACAGAGACATGGTATCTCGACTTCACCGGCACAGGCGCATGGACAACATGGGCTGAAACAAGCATTGTACTTCCTCTGAATGCAGGCACAAACACCATCAAGGTAGAATCCTCCACCGCAGACGGCGGTCCGAATATTGATTACCTGACACTGAGCGAATACGACGCTTCCAAGCTGACTTCTGACGGCAACTACTATGCAGTAGATCAGGTATGGGAAGGCGGCGTTAAGGAAACATCAAACACAGGCTACACAAAGGCTGACGGCTATGTAAACCTTGACAACAACGATACCAGCAATATCACCTTCACAGTAAATGTTGAGAAGACTGCCAACTACATGACACATATCCGCTTTGCAAACGGTTCTACCATTGACCGTCAGATGAAGGTTTATGTAAACAACAATACAAACGCATTCTGGCTGCAGTCCTTTACCGGTACAGGCGCATGGACAACATGGACAGAATTCGGTCTGGTACTGCCTCTCAACAAGGGTGTCAATACGATCAAGTTTGTTTCTGCCATTGCAGACGCAGGCGGTCCGAACCTTGACTATATCAACCTGACAGAGACTGATGAGCCTTACGGCGAGACATATGACCCTGACAGCTATCAGCAGATAGTTGATGCAAACAAGCCTACACTTTTCATTCTGGGTGACTCTACAGTGCAGTCCTACCGTGCAAGCTATGCACCGCAGCAGGGCTGGGGTTATTATCTGGCAGATTACTTCACAACAGATGTAAACGTAGATAACCGTTCAATGGCTGGCCGAAGCACAAAGAAGGCATACGACGAAGGAAGATGGCAGGGTATCGTTGAGAGCATGAAGGAAGGCGACTATGTAATGATCCAGTTTGCCATCAATGACGCCGGTAAGTCAAATGCCGACAGATATGCTCCTGTATGCGGCAATGTTGATAACCCGACAGAAGGCTCCTACGAGTGGTATATGACCCAGTTCATCAATGATGCAAAGGCAAAGGGTGCTACACCGATCCTTGTAACTACAGTTATCGGTATGGGTGCATACAGCAACGGCAAGTTCAATAACAGCTATGCTGATTACTGCAACGCATGTAAGTCACTTGCATCCAAGTACAGCATTCCGTGCATTGACCTGAATACGATTATGGTGAACCACTACAACTCCGTTGGCTATGATACAGCAAAGTCCTATCACCTGATAGGTGCTGTTGAAGGCTCTACCGACGGTACACACTTCTGCGAGAAGGGTGCAAATGTTGTTGCAGGTCTCGTGGCAAATGCTGTAAAGAGCCAGAAAATCGCTGGTCTCTACGGCTATGTAAAGTAATATAAAACAGATTGCAGCCATCTTCCGGATAAAAACGATGTTCCGATATTGGTCTTTGCAGTAAAAGAAAACCGTACGTTTCGGATGAAACGTACGGTTTCTTTGTTAATTGTAAGCTTTTATTTCATGAATCTTCAAAGCTTCAAGGTAATATCGCACATAGACTGTGCGTCAGAACGGTATTGCCTCAAGACATTTCTCATTGGAGCAATTCGCGCTTCATCAGACACAGATCAAATACATCAAGCTTCTCATCCCCGCAAAGATCCCCTGCCTGCCAGTCGGTAATATCTCCTGCGCAAAGAAGCCATTTCTGAAGCATAACTGCATCAGCAACGCTGAACCTGCCGTCTGCGTTGACATCGCCCCGGATCGTTTCAGCAGCCTGTTTCTCCTCCGTCATAGAAAGCAGATAAATCAGCGGCGAGTTCCAGTAGATCGTGATTTCGTTTGTAGAATAGCTTCCCGAATCATCCACATAACATTTTGCAGGCGGTGTATCTGCAAGATACTTCTGTGCTGTGCTGTCAGCCAGATCAGAATTGACACCGCCGACCAACATGCCCTTCATTGCCTGTCCCTTTGCCAGAGAAGGTCTGTGATGCGGATTCTGCGGTGAAGCTGTACCATACCCTGTCACATAACACATACCATTCGGATTTCTTCCGAGCAGATAATGAAGCTGCTTTTCAGCTGCGGTCATGTAGGATTCATCCCCGGTCAGTTCATAGGCAAGAGAAAGAACGATTCCTGAATTTGCAATTGTCATATTACTGCCCCAGCTATAGGTTGTAATTGCTGTTTCATAGCCAGTCTCATTGATATTTGTCGTATAGACATTGACCCAGTTGAACAGCATCTCCTTTGCCTTTGCATATTCTGCTGATTGTGTGTCAATACCTTCCATGGTCAGCAGGGCAATATTACCATAATGCCCTACCATGTGCCATTCCAGACCATCCTTGTAATACGTACCGGTAATGGAGTCGATCGCATCCAGGTAAGCAGAATCACCTGTTGCACGATACATCTGACAAGCTGCCCAATAGCGTTCATCCCCATCTCTGCTATCCGAATAACCGACATTTGAAAGGTCCTCCGGGGACTCAAAAATCAGATCGGGATTCTCCTGAAGGTAAGTCCATGATTTTTCAGCTGCTGTGAGACAGGTTTGTGCAAATTCAGTATCAATGTCATAATAGGACTCGTACGCCATTGCCATGACAGCACAGAAATCTGCCGTTGCAGCGGTAGAAACAGGCGCCAGAAACTGCTCACCTGTTTCCTTTTCCGGCATGACCGCTCCGGGATTGGTTTCACTGTTCACCTGATGATATACACCGCCGGATTCTGTCTGCATTTTAAGCATCCATTCGATCTCATAGCGCGCTTCATCCAGAATATCCGGCACACCATTGCCGCTTTCAGGGATACCGATCCTGTCACTGTGAATCGAGGGATTGGCATCATAGGCGAGCAGCAGATCGGCAACTGCCTTTGCAGCCGGAACAATATAACGTCCATAGTCCCCTGCATCATGCCAGCCTCCGGAAACATCGATCTGTTCGCTTGTGCCGTAGACAGTCGCAAATCCTGTATGACAGGCAGGATGTGCAAAGGTTTCATCTTTGATCTCACATCCGCACCGCTGAAGATAAAGCATCCTTATAGTATCATCAAGAAGCACATCATATACATTGTCAGAAATCTCAAATGGATAGGATGCATCAAGTTCCCCGCAGAAGATGTAGTAGCTTCCCGGCTCGTTCAACTCCGAAAAATCACCATACCAGTTGATCTCTTCCGCAGAGGTATTTTCCCACTCACCATAAAGCTTTCCGGTATAGACGATCTCCTCCGAATCCGCGTTCACAACGGAGAATTCCGTTTCGGTGGTGATATCACGGAATACTGCGATTTTGGAAGCATCCGTCTTATAGCCCAGCTGATTTGTTGTGATCGGAGGCTCATACGGATCATAGGTTTCCACCTGACTTTCGTCAACCTCCTCCAGAACTACATGATCAATGTAGATCGTATGCTCAGGAAGCACCTCACTGTGGTTGCCGCAGTTAAACACCAGCTTTGCCTCGACAGTCTCCTGTTCCATGGCAAAGGTAACACTGATCGACTGCGGTTCAGAGGTAAGATTCAGTCCCTGGGCAGCATAAGCCTGATAGCTTCCGCCGTTCTGCTGAACGATCGCATCGATGTAGCGTTCTGCAGTGGAAGAGATGTCAAAGCTCAGGCGATAATAGCTTCCCTGATTCAGCGTGACGGAATTGCTCGAAAGCTGTACGGCATAGTTGACAGAACCAAGTGCCGTAACCGTCATCGCAAGCATCCCATTCTCATGGGCAATAGAGGCGGAAGCATCGCTGTGTGCATAGTAACTCCAGCCATCAATATTACTGTCAAAGGTAGAATTGGTTATAAGATTGCCGGTTTCTGCATGCACCAGCGGAGATCCTGCAATTCCAGTCAGCAGTGCAGCAGAACACAGCATCGCTGCACATCGTTTCATAAATTGTTTTTTCATATATGACTCTCCTGTTCTTTATTATTGAGCAAATTACTCTGTAAGGAGCATGCTTCCCTTAGTAAAACACCAAAAGCGATTCCGAGGGATATGCAGCCTGCCAGCACAGGCAAAGTCTGCGGAAAAGCTTTCCTGAATGCCGCTTCCTTAATAAATCTCCTTTGTTCTGTTGGTTTTTGGTACGTATACAGCTTTTATTAATAGCTGAGATTTCTGCGTTGTCTATCAGCGTTTTCATGGAAATCAGTATCCTGCGGCAATAAGAGAAAATCATAAGCAGCGCAATATATGCTGATTGTTAATTCCTCTTAAATATTATATCATAAAGCAAAATATATTACAAGGACTAATCTGCTAAATAGGAAGGGTTTGATGCATTTGCGTTATCGCATAGCATTTACGGGTTATCAGCCAGAGAACGAACAGCGCCTGCTTATGAAATTTATTTTATAAGATATTACAAGAGCTGCCTGATGTTCTGAAAAAGGAAGAGCCGACTGTGACCTTCTTTACGGCAGTGCACTTTCTGGCGCGCTGTTTCGGGTACGCATGCTTTGAAATCAAGGGAAGCATTGAGAATTTCAATGTACACATTATCTCCGCGACTGCTGCACGGAATGTGCCGCGGCTCTTTTTATCAGTGATAAAAATGCAATGAAGACAGCTTTTCTGGTAATCCTTTGCCGAAAAAATCCTTTCTTCGCTGAAATCCGAGTGCATTCAACTGAAAATAAAACTGACTCCGCTTGAATCGCAAAGTCAGCTCGCTGCTTATTTTTCGGTTTTATGCTTCCCATATATTCTGCTCAAAATGCAGGCATTCTTGTACGAGATCATCTTGCCTTGCATGACATGTTCATCACGTCGATTCGAAAGATTGCTACAGTTTCAAGCATATGTCTGTCATAATCCCATGCCTCTTTTTTCGTTGTTTGTCTCATGATTGTATTCAGTGCAGTTATTTTTTCATTTATATCTTCTACAAGAAAAAGTTTTCCATTACCAATCACACTTTGAAAAAAAGCAGAATAATCACAAGCAGCATTTCCTTCGAGCAGCTGGTATTTTCCATCAATTTCAAATCCAACCACAGGATGCTTCTTTGCTAATTCGTACTTTCTGCCTGCTTTGGCTCCATGGAAGTAAAAGGAATAGAAACCGTTATTGTACGAATACCCATAATTGACAGGCACAATATAGATGTCGCCGTCATCATAGAACCCGATTCTTAATATCTGTTCTTGCGCGATGAAGTTCTCTATAGCGTTTTTATCCGTAATTTCCCGATCTTTTCTTCTCATTGACGGTTCCCCCAGAATTCACTTTTTTTCATATTATACTGCATTTCTCCGGAAAAGTCAATTCATCGACTTCACTTTTGTACGATCAGATGCAGGAACACAATAGATATATAGAGGACATCACCTTTCCGAAAATTCACTCTTGAGAATGGATGGAGTATAATAAAAAATCGTGGAACGTGACGCACTGCAAGTCAGAATGTGGCGTATCCAGTTGCTCTGACATCACGATGCATAAAAATTCTCTTCAATTCTTAAAAAATGTATTGATTGCTACACTTCTTTGTGCTATGATATATATAACATATAAGGAAAGGATGGGCAATCACTATGCTGAAACGAAAATTTACTGCTGTTTTTACAGCGCTGCTTGCTGCTTTTTCTGCAATGGCGCCCCAGTTTACAGTTCTGCCGGTCAGTGCTGCTGATGCATCAGCTTCTGTAAGCAAACAAACTGGTGATGTGAATCTGGATGGCATCGTCAACACAGACGATATACAGCTTTTGCAGAACTACGTATTATCCGGTGCATCCCTTACTGCAAAACAAAAGGAAAACAGTGATATGGACGGAAACGGTTCATTGAATGTATCTGACCTTACTCTGCTGAAAAAGGAACAGCTGAACGCCATAGGTAACGAGAAATATGATGGACTTATGATCAATGAAGTCTGTTCATCTGCTAAGAAATCCGTTACCGATGCTGCGGGGGCTTCTCCGGACTGGATTGAACTTTATAACGCTTCCGACAAAACGATCACACTTGACGGCATCGGTGTTTCCGATGGAGCAAAAAATAGGTTCAAGTTCGTATTCCCTGAGGGTACAACGATCCCTGCGGATGGCTACCTGCTGATTTACTGCGATGATGCTGTCAACCAGGCAGAGGGCGAATATCACGCTGCATTCAAAATCAGTGCCACAGGAGAAACCATCTACCTGACACATCCCCTGTACGGCGAGATCGACTCTGTTGCAATACCGGAGCTTGACACGGATGTGGCTTATGGCAGATACGCAAACGGTTCGGATACCTTTGCTTATCTCTCCTGCACTCCTGCAAAATCAAATGATGGTGCAACGGATCTGAAGCTTGTAGAAAAGCCTGTATTCTCTGTAGAGGGCGGATTCTATGATGCTGCTTTTGATCTGGCGCTCACTGATGAGAATGGCAACAAGATCTACTATACCACCGACGGAAGCGACCCGACGGCCTCAGATACCGCCAAGCTTTACAGCGGTACAATCAATATCTACAACAATACAAGCGATCCGAATGTCTGGAGTGCAGTAAGAGATATTTCACTCAGCGGATATAATCCGCCGTCAACAAAGGTTGACAAGGGTATTGTCATCCGTGCTGTTTGCAAAACCGCAGACGGCAGATATAGTGATGTGGCAGCAAACAGCTACTTTGTAGGAAAGACTGCTTCCTATTACTCGGAAATGAAGGTCATCTCCCTCATGACCGACAGTGATTATCTCTTTGACAATGATACTGGTGCCTATATGGTTGGTTCCGGTTATTACGAATGGAAAAACAGCGATGAATATATCGAATATACCGAGTCAGATGTCCGCAATCAGACAAACTACAACAAAGACGGAAGAGAAGCGGAATTCCCGGTTACCATTCAGGTGTTTGAAGACGGAAAATCCAAGTATATCTCTGATGTCGGCGCACGTATTGCAGGCAACTGGTCAAGAGTCATGCCGCAAAAGAGCATCCGGCTCTATGCAAGAAGCGAATACGGCGATTCCAAGATGAGGTATGCCTTCTTTGAGAATCTCACCGATGCAAACAGCAATCCCATCGAAGAATTCGACAAGATCACACTCCGGAACGGCGGAAGCGATTTCCCGATGGCACACTCCCGTGATGCAATGATTCAGGAGATTGCTCAAAATGCAGGTCTTTCTCTTGACTATATGGCATCTGAACCCTGCATCGTATTCATTGACGGCGAATTCTGGGGCTTCTACATGATTCGTGAGAAGGTGGACGGAGATTATATTGAGTCGCATTATGGCATTGATAAGGATGACGCTGTTGTTATCAAGAACGGCTACATTGAAGAGGGTACTGATGCAGATGTCACAGAATTTGATGAGTTCTGCAAATGGGCAGCAGCTGCTGACCTTACCGATCCGACAAACTACCAGAAGGTATGTGACAGCATTGACATCGAGAGTCTGATGGACTATATTGCTGTTGAAACCTATATATGCAACGAAGACTGGTCGCTTGGTTATCTGAACAACTATATGCTCTGGAAGAGCCGCACTGTGGATCCGGCGATTCCTAAGGCAGACGGAAAATGGCGGTTTGTGCTGTATGATACAGAAATGGCAATCGGAATGTATGGCGGTACCAATACAAGTCCTTCTTTTGATATGCTGAACAGTATGTATAAGGATGCACCAAAATGCAATTATATTGCAGTATTCTTTAACCTGCTGAATAATGCCGATTTCAAGGAACGGTTCTATAACAACTATATTGACGTTGTTGACAACTGCTTTGATCCGGAAGCAGCCAATGCCGTAGTGAATCGGTACGTAACCGAATACGGAAAAGCGATCGATGCAACGCACACACGTTTCAATTTCAAGTGGGTAAAGTCAGTTAAGGCTGAGGCAGATGGAAGAATTATCCCGTTCTTCAACAATCGTCCGTACTATGCAAAGCTGTATCTGGATAAGCTTTGTAACACAGCTACGGTGAATCCTGAACCGGATAATCCCGATCCGGAGGTTGATACAACCACAAACCTTGTGTCTTCTGTTTCCAAGTGGACAAATTATGGCACGGCAGATTTCATAGCAGATGCAAACAATGAAGTCTACAGTGTATCCGTTCCTGCTGCCGGCACAAAGGCATGGGATGTTCAGTCTCAGGCTCCGGGTATTACGCTGAAAAAAGGCAGCACCTATCTTCTGACATTTGATGCATCCTGTACCACGGATGTCAACATGACGCTGGGTCTAATGCATTACTACAATTCAGAATATACGCCCTGCTGGTATGGAAGCGCAGCACTGACAAGTGAAATGCAGTCATTCTCCTATGTATTTACCAATAACGATGTTACTGATACAGAGTGGTACCTGTATTTCAATTATGCAAATGCTGCGGGAGATTATGTGATTCAGAATGTACGTCTTGTTGAAGCGGAAAATCTGATCAACAACGCTTCATCATGGCTGTATTATAATCCCACTGGTGAATCTGCTCTTACGGTAACTGACGCAAATCATATTGTTATTGATGTAACGACGCTCCCCGACAATACCTACGATGCACAGGCAAACTGCGGCGGATTCAGCATCCAGGCAGGTGAAACCTACACCTACTCCTTTACGGTCGAATCGACTGCTGAGACGCAGCTGAAAGCAAAAATCCAGCAGAATTCAGGCAGTTATACAAATTACTCCAATCTCTTCCCCGAAATCGGTCCCGAAGCGTCAACATGGACTGTAACCTTTACAGCAACAGAGGATTGCTCCGATGCAAGAATCAGCTTCAACTGCGGATATGCTGTCGGAACCTATACGATCAGCGATATTATCTGTGTACAGCATAATGCATCTTCCTGATTCATAAGATCTGCAAATATAAGGAGGCGGCTGCAACCTGAATGTTGCAGCCGCCTCCTTTTTTACAAATTCAGCGTTTTACAATATCATAGGTCAGCTTGGACAGCGCACGTTCCGGATCCTCCCCCTCCATCCAGCAAAATCCGTACAGAAATCGTTCCAGTTCGCAGGCCGTATATGGAAGCTCGATCTTCTTGAACAATGCCTCCATGGTATCCGAATAGGCACCCTCGCCATAAATGCGTTTTTTTACCAGGAGTTCACGCACATATGCTTCATGAGACTGATAGACCTCATTCAGATGGAAGATACGGACACTGTTATCAATCCGTTTTTTCTTCTCCGGATCAGCAGCAGGATTCACATAAATCCGGACGGAGATCGGAGCATCCTTTTCCCCCCTCCATATTCTGAGTAGATTTCTGCAATACGCCTTGTCCTCCTTATCGCCATTCACAGTAAAATACGCATCATCACCAAAATTCTCAGCGTACGGATAAACGGCTTCATCGGTTTTAGCACCTTTCATCAAAGAATTGCAGATGTGACAGGAAGGAATAAAGTTGAACAAGCAAAGTGCATACAAAGGATATTGGGACTTGGGATAGAAATGGTCAAGGTCAGCGGTAGTTCGTTTCTCATCCGCAGTTTTCTCCCATGTGGTGATGTACTGGCGGTTGCAATAGGGGCAGACAGAAACGTTCAGAGACGCAAGCAGATTATGGCGCAAATCATCAGACAGCATGCTGTAATTTATAATTTCAGCTATGCCATCGGAAGCGTACCTGCCTTCCTTATATGCTTCGAAAAAATCCTTGAATTCCTTATCCTCCTGAAGTTCATGAAGCGGTACAGACAGAAACCGTTTCAGACGCGGCTTCGAAACTTCTCCATTATCATCCTCAAAAACTGCTTTTCTTATTTCAGGACGAATGGACCGGTAGACAGAGTCATTTTCACAAATTTTCTTCATGATCTTCTTTGCCATTGTTTCTGCGTATTTTTCCGCCATCTCTTCCGGGAACCATTTATTGATCCGGATCATTGCGCTCCTCCCCTTCTGCCCGTCTCAGCACATCAAGTTCAGCCTGGAGACGCTGCATCTTCTCTTCCAGCATCTGAATCCGATAGGATGTATTCAGCTTCTTTTCAAATTCCTTCTGAATCATTTCTTTCAGGAAGGCATCGCCGATTATGTTGATCCGCTTCTGAATCTCCTTCTTTTTCGCTTCATCCGGCTTGTTCTCATGCTCATCGGGATAATTCTGAATCAAAGCAATCAGCTTCTCGATCTCGGAACTTGCAAAGGCACCGATCGCACCTTCCTTCAGGAAAAATGCATCATTGAACAGCCGGAAGATATTCGCACCAAAGGTTTCTGCATGGTCTTCCTTTTTTTCCACGACAGTATTTCCGGTCTGCTCATCCCTTTTCAGGTAGATCACATTCTGCTTCGGGATATCAGAAAGCATGATGGGTGAATGGGTGGCGACGATGATCTGAATATGTACATCCGGAAATACAGTGGGCAGGAATTTCAGCAGTTTCTGCATGTACTTCTGCTGCCACTCCGGATGGAAGAGCATGTCAGCTTCATCAATCAAAAGAATCACGTTATCACGATTCAATTCCGATGCATTCCGGCTCGGCTGCCGCTTGCTTGCCGCTCCGATTCTCTCATGGGCATAAAGACGAGAAAAAAGCGAAAACATCGCCATTTCACCGGAGGAAAGTCCCCAGTGCAAATCAAGGTAATCAATCTTGCCTCTTGTCTGATAATAGAGACTCAGAAATTCCTTGAAAGCAGCCTTTGATTCCGGACAAATATTCCACGTATAGCCTTTTCCGGAAGAAAATCTTGTAAGATACGGAATGTGCTGCCATTCTTCATCGAATTTTCTGATAAAGTCGTATGCTGACTGTGCGTACTTTTCAAAGACAGTCGTTTTCATTCGTTTCAGCAGCATCCGCATTATTTCTTGTACACTGAGATGTTTTTCTGCCGATGATATTTCAGAAGCAGCTGCATCCAGTATATTGTGAAATTGTTCAAGCTGTTCACCTGGATCAGCTGCATCATCAAGGATCCAATTATAAGCGCTTTCCAGGAAATTCATGAATATGTTGTACGTCAGGCACTGTTCCTCGTAATATTCTTTTCCCAATAAAAACACGTCTGGAATTCCAATTATTTCATTCGGCACAGTCTGCTGAGTTTCCTCGTCAAAAGAAGCATCAATATATGCGCTTTGTGTTATGGAATTCATGAGCAGTGTTTCTATTTCCTGATATTCGGCAGGAACGATCACCAGCTGCCGCGGAAAATGAAATACCGTATTCTCAGCGTCCTTGCAGCCCTGTATAAAGTCAAAATGGAGGTTCAGTTCAGCTATATGAAACCTTACAACATCAGAATAATTATAAGCGCTTATATCCGCCGGCTGATAAAAGGAAGCGAGCAGATCTGTATTGCTGAGCAAGGCGGTGGTTGACAGGTCAATTGAAAAGCCTCGGTCGACTCCGGCCTTGCCTGCATCCAGCACGTTGGACATGTATATAAGCTTTTTTGCGCGCAGCGGATATACGTTTGAGGGGTTCATTCCCAGCTTGAAAATCTCCTCGTTGCCTTCAATCTCAGGCACTCCAGGAGTTCCGCAAAAAATCCGGACACACTCTTTCCCATCCACAAGGACGGAATAGGCAATTACAAAGCTGCCGCTTATCGTGCGGTTCTGCACTGCTGCTATCATCTCCAGAAGTGTGGTTTTACCTGCTCCGTTGCTGCCGACAACTGCAGTTACATCCATGTTTTCCCCAAAGAAATTGTCAATATAATCCTCGTTTACGCTGCATTCCAGCTTATTCTCCTGTTGATTGTAGTGGATGTGATACTTTTCCGAAAAATTGAATTCTGCATTTTTCAGGCATTTATACCGCTCGATCCAGATATATTGAATGTTGACTTTTTTCATCTTTGTACAGCCTCCTTCTGCGGCATCCGGTCATCATTTACTGCAATTATACCATATTCCGACAGAATATGCAAGCTGTCTATAAGCGTACTGCTGCGGGAATTCCCCTCACAAAACCAAAACGGCCTGATATCTGCTGTAAGCAGATATCAGGCCGTTTTCCAGCCGGATTCACTTATTCATTCTCATATTCCAGAAAGATATTACCGGATACCGTATCGATTTCGTACTCGTTACTGCCGCTTCCGGAAATATAAACGCCGCTTTTGCCATTGGTCTGCCCGTCAAATGCATTCTGGACCGTGCCGCTCGTTGTTTCTACCTCCGCATGGAAGGAGGCATCCTCGGGAAGGCGAAGCGTAAAATCACCCGAAACAGAATCTACACTGCCGGCTTTCACTTCATTCTTTGCTGAAATCGTTATATTTCCGCTGACAGAATCCATCTCGAAGGAATCCAGGGTATCCAGCTGTACATCGATATCACCTGATGTTGTATCAGAGGTCAGCTCATACACCCGATCTTTCAGAATCCCTGTGAAATTTCCGGATACTGTGTCAACCTCCACAGACCTTGCAGCAATGCTGTTTATTATAACATCCGCTGAAACCGTTTCAATTTCAAAAATGCCCTCTGTCATATGCTCCGGAATATACAGCGTCAGTTTCTTTTCCAGTCCGCTCTCGATACGTGCTCCGGATTTTGCATAATGAATGTGCAGCGTATCTCCATCCAGCCAGTAACGCATCGTCTCCTTATCTGACTGTTCCCGGTTTGCTGACTCCGAAAAGGACACCGTATCCTGCTCATGATACTGGATCTCAACATCACCGCAGTCCCATCCGATGTCGATCCGATCGATTTCCTCAGTCAGTTCAGCACCGCCTGTTGTATACTGATCCCCATTGGAATATCGGTGTACAGTCGTGCCGCATCCGTTCAGGAGCGCTGCTGCGGAAACCAGGACGGTAATCCATGCAATTTGTTTTTTCATAGCAATGCACCTCTTTTTCATTGAAGCTTGTGGTTCTGCTGTTTCTATTTTACCACAAAAGCTGCGGTTAATCAAGCCGGTCAGACAAATATGACATTTGTCATATGAAAAAAGTGACATCCTGCACTTCCATTCCATAAAAAAATCCTGTATAATAAAACCATAATCTTTAAGGAGGACATGATGATGAATCAAACTATTGTAAAAATCGAAAACCTCGTAAAACGCTATAAGGAACTGATTGCTCTGGACCACTTCAGTCTGGAAATCAAGCAGGGCGAAATTTTCGGTCTTTTAGGACCGAATGGTTCCGGAAAAACCACTACCATCAACTGTCTGCTGTCTCTGCTGGCTTTTGATAAGGGCAGAATCGAAATTTTCGGTGAGGAAATGAATCCCACCGCCTATCATATCAAAAAGAGAATCGGCATTATTATGCAGAATGTGGCAGTATTTGACGAACTGACAGTCTACGAGAACATCGACTATTTCTGCGGATTGTATGTAAAGGATAAGGCACTCCGCAAGCAGTATGTAAATGAAGCGATCGCTTTTGTGGGTCTGGAGGAATTTGTGAAATTCTACCCGAAAAAGCTTTCAGGGGGTCTGCTGAGACGACTGAACATCGCCTGCGGTATTGCGCATAAGCCGGACCTGATCATCCTGGATGAGCCTACTGTTGCAGTTGATCCCCAGAGCAGAAATAAGATTCTGGAGGGTATCTGCGAACTGAATAAGAATGGTGCTACCATCATCTATACCTCACACTACATGGAAGAGGTAGAACAGATCTGTACCCGCATTGCAATTATGGATAAGGGACAGAAAATTGCAGAGGGTACGAACGCCGAACTGAAAAAGATGATTCAGAATACAGAAACTGTCAACATTGATATTCTCGACCTGCCGAAGCCGGTTCAGACATCCCTGAGCGAACTCCCCCATGTCTATGATGTTTCCTATCAGGACAATCTGCTCACAGTACGCTGCTCCGGCGGCAGTCACAATCTGATTCGCATCCTGGATGTGCTTCAGAAATCGAATGTGGCATTCGGTCGTGTGTATTCCGAACTGCCTACACTGAATGATGTATTCCTTGAAATTACGGGCACAAACCTGCGGGATAAGGAGTGATTGGATGTTTCTGCATTGCTTAAAATATGATATTCTCAAGTGCTGGCGTAATAAAATGTTCCTGTTCTGGCTGGTGCTGTTTCCGGTTATTCTGGGTGCATTCTTCAAAATCGTCTTCTCAGACATCTATGAGAAGGAAGCGGTTTTCCACACAGTTCCCGTTGCTATTGTAAAAACAGAGGAAGACCCTGTTTTTGATGAAGTGCTTGAAGGTGTTACCTCCGGTGATGAACCTTTGTTTACTGTAACAGAATGCAGTGAGGAAAAAGCCCTCTCGCTTCTGAAGGAAGCTGAAGTCAGTGGTATTATCTATGCCGATAACCTGAGCATGACAGTATCCACCAATGGCATCGAGCAGACCATAATCAAGTCGTTCCTGGAACAGTATAAAGTACGCACAGAGGTCATCACCGAGATCGCTGCTTCTCATCCGGAGAAGCTCGAAGCCGTGATCGCAAACCTTTCTGCTGACATTCAGAGCAATGAAAATATCCCGCTGACAGAGGGCAACATGGATACCTATGTGCAGTATTTCTATAATCTCATTGCTATGGTGGCCATGTTCGGTTCTGTAACGGGTCTGCATATTGCTTTGGATCATCAGGCAAATTTCTCTGCGCATGGCGCAAGAAACAATTGCTCTCCGGTGAATAAGTTCACTTCCACTCTGGCTGCTCTCTGCGGAAGCTGTATTGCACAGAGTTTATGTGTGATCCTTTCCGTCTCCTATCTTGCCTTCATTCTGAAGGTGGATTTTGCTGACCGTCTACCCTTTGTATATCTGTCCGGTATCCTGGGCGGATGCATGGGGGTTGCTATGGGCTTTTTTGTCGGCTCGATCAGCAAGCTGGGGGAAAATGCAAAAGACGGAATCGTTATGGCATTCAGTATGCTTTGCTGTTTCCTGAGCGGTCTTATGGTAGGCGATATCAAGCCCCAACTGGCTGTATCGGCTCCGTGGGTGAACAAGATCAATCCGGCAGCAGTGATTTCCGATTCCTTCTACTGCCTGAACGTCTATGAGGATTTCTCCATGTATATCGAGAAAATCATTACCATACTGATTCTGACAGCTGTCTTTACACTGGGCGGCTTCTTACTGATAAGGAGGAGAAAGTATGCAAGTCTTTAAGACCTTTATGAAGGTGCTGAAAAAGAACCTGTTTGGTGCTTTGATGTATCTGGGTGTCTTTGCTGTAATATTTGTTTTTCATGTAAATGCAAATAGTTCAAGCACTGCGTATACCGATGTAACGCTCAACATCAATATCATTGATGAGGATGCATCTGCGGCAAGCGGCGCACTGGCTGAATATATTGGTCAGATGCATGAGATCGTTTCTCTGAAAAATGACAAGGAAATGCTGCTGGACGCTCTGTTCTACCAGAAGGTAAACTACGTTCTGATGATTCAGGACGGCTATGAGGAGAAGCTTTCTCAGGGCATCACGGATGATCTGTTCCGGAACTATCAGGTTCCCGGAAGCTATGCAAATCCCCTGTTTGAACAGACCCTGAATGAATATGTAAAAACAGTCTGTGCCTATATGACAGGCGGCGCCGACCTTGAAACGGCTCTTGAAAAGACAAGCGAAACGCTTTCTGTTGAAATTCCGGTCACAAAGGAAACCTTTGCAGAGGACGGAGCCTCCACCTTCTCAGAAAGCTATGCCTTCTTCTTCCAGTTCCTGCCATATATTCTGATTTCTGTTTTCATGAACTCTGCATGCCCGGTTCTCATGACAATGAATCGCAGCGACCTGAAAAAGCGTACCGATAGTTCCTGTATGCCGCAGTCCTGGTACAGTATTCAGACGGCTCTGGGATGCTTCCTGATCTTCCTCACCGTATGGCTTATCATGGTGATCCTGAGTTTCCTGATCGGCGGCGGAAGCTTCGATAAAATGAGTCTGCTGGCTATCCTCAACAGCTTTGTTTTTGCGCTGGTTTCTGCGGGTATTACCATGCTCTGCTCCGTCCTCATAAAGGATAAGAACATCATTGCTTTTGTTACCAATCTCATCGGTCTGGGAATGAGTTTCCTGTGCGGTGTATTTGTTTCACAGGATCTTCTGGGAGAAGGCGTTCTGGCAGCTGCAAGATTTCTTCCCGCCTATTGGTATGTAAAAGCAAACAATATACTGGCGGGCCTCTCCGGCGAGTTCTTTGAAGTGTCCTCCTACCTCCTGTGCCTGGGAATCCAGCTTGGATTTGCGGCAGTATTCTTCCTGAGTTACTTCATTGTGGGAAGAAATCGATACAAAGAAGGAAAAATGTAAAAAACAAGTTGCATAATCCCCTCGGATATGGTATAATTGCATTGTAATCATTCGTGAATGTGCATGACTTACAGCAATATCACGATTCGAAAGGATGATCTATATGCGGCGTATACAAAAAATCACGGCAGCCGCTCTTAGTGCTGCCGTTTCTCTTTCTTCTGTTCCCTTTGCAAACATCCTCCCCGTACAGGCAGCAGAACCGGCTCTGCTGGATGTTTCCGGTTTTACAATCCTGGATGAAAATCTGGTGCATCTGGGGGCTGACTATCTGAATGATGTCTCCGTCCTTTTTGACGATCAGGACAAGGTTCCGGAATCACCTGAAAACACACAGGTAGCAGCGGATCTCTGGGAGGCAACAGATAAATCCACCGGTTGGAAGCCGAACCTTCAGTCCGAATTCGGTGATGCTTCCTTCTATATTGACCTGAATGGAAATTATGTCATCACAGGAATCTGCTTCCTTGATGTACATGGCATTGCAGACTGGACCGTGGAAACCGGAGAACCTTTCAGTTGGGCGACAGCGGCAACTCTGACAACAGATACCTATCAAAGCTGGCGTTCTGTCACTCTGGAGAGCGCAGATTCTACACGATATCTCCGGTTCTCTACGCCTTCGGGAGATACCGGCGTCAGTGAAATCGCACTTTACGGCTACAAGGTTTCTGATCTGACAGAAGAACAGACTGCAAAAACCGCTCCCAAAGCGAATGACAGCGATCCGACGAACCTTACAGCAGGTCAGAGAGCAGGCTTCAACGCCTTTATTGATGACCCCATGACAGCAATCATGGCAGGCGGCAATGTTCGTGAGTACCACAACTTCTCATGGCTCATTGATGAAAACGGCAAAACGAAATTCACGCAAGGCTCATGGGGCGATATGGATTCTTTCTATTCGGCAATGCATGCGCAGAATATCAGTATTATCCCTTGTTTTCAGGGAGGAAGCGCTGTAATTCGCAAGATCGGTGATTCCGTGCCGGAAATTCCTGTCGCAGAAGGGGCTGATACCCTCGATCCGGCAAGCTATGCGCTCCATGCACAGAGTATGTATCAGGTTGCAGCACGCTACGGCAGCAATTCGGATATCGATGCATCTACCCTGAATGTTGCGGACGGCTCCGAACCGAAAACCGGTCTGGGACTTCTTTCTGCACTGGAAAACTGTAATGAGCCGAACAAAAGCTGGAGCGGCAAGAACAGCTATTTCTCCCCTTATGAGCTGGCAGCTATGTGTTCTGCGGATTATGATGGTCATGAAGGTACGATTCCCAATGCAGGCGTAAAAAATGCCGACCCGGATTTCAAGCTTGCTGTAGGCGGCCTGCTTACAACAAAATCGGTTCTGACCTATCTGACCGAAATGAAACTCTGGTTCGACTACAATCGTACAGACGGCAAGTTTGCGGTTGACATCATCAATATCCACCTGGGACCGGATACCAATAACCCGGAAGACAGCAGCTTTCTTGAAAAAATTGCAGAGATCCAACAGTGGATCGATGAAAATGCTCCGGGTACCGAACTATGGATCTCTGAATATGAGGTGAACATGTCTGACTGCGAGACAGAGGGTGTGGATAATCACGACAATGAGAATTACCAGCTGAAATATGCCCAGCGTGTCACAAGAACCTCGCTCCTTGCCATTGGCGCAGGTGTTGACCGTATCACCAAATTCCAGCTTCGTGATGAGGCTTCCGGCGTATATGCGGACTCTGGTCTTGTAACGGTAAAGGGCAGCTGGAATAAAAAACAGGCATGGTATCATCTCGCATGCCTGACCAATACACTGGAAAATGCTGATTTTGTGCAGGATGCATCGACAGATTCTGTTTCTCACTATGAATTCAAGGACCGGATCACCGGAGATACCATCCACTGCCTCTGGTCACCGACCAGCAATGATACTGTAATTGCTGATTATTCACTTACTGTGGGAGAGAATTCCTACGCTGTGCTGACAGTTCCCTCCGAATATGCAGAAGGTACAAGTGAAGCGCTTACTGTAACAGACGGCAGCGTTACACTGGATGTAACGGAAACGCCCGTGTTCGTGACTGTATCAGACAGTGAAAAAGAGATCGTAAACGGACAGCATCTGCAAATTCGTCCAAGCGAAATCTGTCTCTCCGAGGATTTCAGCACAGAGATAAATAAGCTGGATGCAGCCCCCGCCGATGCAACGCTCAATCAGTTCTACCGGATGTTCGATGAGCCCCAGACTATGCCCGAAATGATTTACGGTGATACCTCAGCTCTGGAGTCACCCTCTACCAATGTGAATGCATCGAATATTACCTGCTTCGCAAAATTTGATAGGAGTTATTCCTTCACGGGATTCTCTGTTTTTGATACCTATGGTACAGGCAGCATCTCCGTTTACAATGCCTATACGGGAGAGTTGCTCTGGTCGAATGATCTGGGCGGATATATGTATCGCAATGTAGAACTGACAGCAGCCTCTGCACCTACGGATTTTATTAAAATTGTCAAGGCAGGCGGCGACCTCAATGAACTTGCATTCTATGGCTATGCAGCGTCTGTCTCCCAGACACCGGAGAAAAATCCTCTGGACATCGATGAAAACGGAAGCATTAATGTATTCGATCTGGCAATTGCACGCATGCAGTTCCTCAGCGGTGCAGATATCAAGCTGACAGATATTGTGCATCTGGCACGGTATCTGGTGGGAATTACGGATTAAAACAACAGAAGGCTGTTGCACCAAGGTGCAACAGCCGTTTTTATCATTATTCATCAAACAGCGGCGTAGAGAAGTAACGCTCCGCTGTGTCAGGAAGCACAGTAACAACCGTCTTTCCCTTGCCCAGCTTCTTTGCAAGTTTCAGTGCTGCCGCAACATTGGTACCGCTGGAAATGCCGCACATGATACCCTCCAGGCGGGAAAGATCACGTGCTGTACTGATTGCCTCCTCATCGGAAACAACATAGATATCATCGTAAATATTCTGGTTGAGAATTGCAGGAATCACGCCGTCGCCAATACCCATCTGCAAATGCGTACCAATCGTGCCGCCGGCAAGAATTGCTGCGTTCTCCGGCTCCACAGCCCAGATTTCAATGTTCGGATTCTGTGCCTTCAGCACCTCACCGATACCCGTGATGGTGCCGCCTGTTCCGATACCGGAACAGAAACCGTGAATCTCCTTACCAGCCTGCTCCAGGATCTCAAGACCTGTATGATGGCGGTGCGCCTGAGGATTTGCCTTGTTCTCAAACTGCTGCGGAACATATACATTGGGATTCTCTGCCTTCATGCGCAAAGCCGTCTGAAGACATTCCTCAATGCAGTCTCCGATATTGCCTGCATCATGAATGAGGATCACCTCTGCGCCGTAGTGTTTTACAAGCTTTCTGCGTTCCTCACTGACAGAGTCAGGCATAATAATGATTGTCCGGTAGCCCTTGACTGCACCGATCAGTGCAAGTCCAATGCCCTGATTGCCGCTGGTAGGCTCTACTATAATCGTATCCTTGCTGAGCAGTCCCTGTTCCTCAGCGCGGCAGATCATATTATATGCGGTTCTCGTCTTAATCGAACCGCCTACGTTCAGACCCTCGAATTTTACAAGCACCTCGGCACTATCCGCATCTACCATACGGGAAAGACGAATCAGAGGTGTATGTCCGATTCCGTCCAGAATGTTGTTGTATATCATAATCCAAAAAGACTCCTTTACTTTACTGATACATTGCCATTCTTAATTATAGCACATCCATCTCTGCAAGTCAATCATTTTTTGCCGTTATTTGGCAGATTCACAAATAAGCAGGGGCTTGACAAATACCCCTGGGGGGTATATAATGTAGAAGAAAGGACGGTGCGTTTTATGGAAGCGAAAGATTTATGCGGCTGTCACAAGACAAAGGAACGCTCGGATGAAGAGCGTTTAAAGCTGACCAATCGGCTCAGCCGCATTGAAGGACAGGTTCGGGGGATCAAAAAAATGCTGGAAAGCGATGCTTATTGTACCGATATCCTCATACAGGTCGCAGCGGTGAATGCTGCACTGAATGCATTCAGCAAAGAACT
The DNA here is from genome assembly GCA_017480865.1 of Ruminococcus sp. Lineage (GTDB taxonomy): Bacteria > Bacillota > Clostridia > Oscillospirales > Ruminococcaceae > Ruminococcus_C. The sequence continues at coordinate 25,900 of JAFURN010000035.1, forward strand.
GCTTGCAAATCATATCCGCACCTGCGTGGCAGAGGATATCCGCAGCGGCAAGGATGACGTGATCGATGAACTTGTATTGACGCTGCAAAAACTCATGAAATAAGGGGGAAATCACATGAAACAATTTATAGTAACGGGAATGAGCTGTGCGGCATGCAGTGCACGAGTGGAAAAGGCGGTCGGCAAAGTAAAGGGTGTGGATGCATGCTCAGTCAGCCTTCTGACCAACTCTATGACTGTGGAAGGCAGTGCATCGGATGACGCAATTATCAAGGCTGTTACGGCTGCCGGATATGGGGCATCTGCCAAAGGCGCATCTGCTCAGACATCCGCTTTACAGGAGGACGCACTTGCAGACACGGAAACGCCAAAGATGAAAAAACGACTGTTTTCTTCGCTGATCTTCCTCATTATACTGATGTATATTTCCATGGGACATGTGATGTGGGGCTGGTGGCTGCCTGATTTTCTGAGCGAAAATCCGATTGCCCTCGGTCTCAGTCAGATGCTCCTTGCACTGATCGTCATGGTCATTAACCAGAAGTTCTTTATCAGCGGCACAAAAGGTCTGATCAATCGTGCGCCAAATATGGACACCCTGGTAGCACTCGGTTCGGGGGCCTCCTTCGGGTACAGCCTGTATCTTCTCTTTGCAATGACGGCTGCTGCGGTGAATGGTGATATGGAACGTTGCGCACATTACCTCCACGATTTCTATTTCGAGTCCGCAGCTATGATCCTGACACTGATTACTGTGGGAAAAATGCTGGAGGCACGCTCCAAGGGCAAGACCACGGATGCGCTTAAAGGCCTGATGCAGCTTGCACCGAAAACAGCTGTCATTTTACAGGACGGCGAAGAAGTTACAGTGTCCATCGACGCTGTAAAAAAAGGCAATATTTTTATTGTGCGCCCCGGTGAGCGTATTCCTGTGGATGGCATCGTACTCGATGGTGCAAGCGCAGTCAATGAATCGGCTCTGACAGGAGAAAGCATCCCTGTCGACAAAACAACAGGCGATACGGTTTCGGCTGCAACCATCAACCAATCGGGCTATATTCGCTGTGAGGCGACGCGCGTGGGCGAGGATACTGCCTTATCCCAGATCATCCGTATGGTAAGTGATGCAGCTTCCTCAAAGGCACCTATTGCGAAGGCAGCCGACCGTGTGGCAGGTATATTCGTCCCGGCAGTTATTGCGATTGCCCTTGTAACAATTCTCGTATGGCTATTGGCAGGTGAGACAGCAGGCTTCGCTCTTGCAAGAGGAATCTCTGTGCTGGTTATCAGCTGCCCTTGTGCATTGGGACTTGCGACACCAGTTGCCATTATGGTGGGAAGCGGCGTTGGTGCAAGAAACGGCATCCTCTTTAAAACAGCGGCATCCCTTGAGCAGACAGGACGTGCGCAGATCGTCGTACTGGACAAGACGGGAACTATCACGAAAGGCGAACCGGCTGTGACAGATATACTCCCCTATGGTGATATTACGGAAGAACAGCTGCTGCAGCTTACATTATCCCTCGAAATGAAGAGCGAACACCCTCTGGCGAAGGCAATTCTCCGGAAAGCACAGCAGGAGCAGATCACTGCAAAGAGTGCCGAGGAATTTCAGGCACATGTGGGAAACGGTCTTTCGGGAAAAACAGATGGTCACATGCTCTATGGCGGAAATCAGGCGTTTCTGGAACAGTTTATATCAATTCCGGAAACCGTCACAAAACTGTCTGTGCAGCTTGCGGAAAACGGAAAAACTCCCCTGTTCTTTGCGGCGGATGATCGGTTTATCGGTATCGTTGCGGTTGCAGATATCATGAAGGAAGAAAGTCCGCAGGCAATTTCAGAACTGAAAAACATGGGGATCCACGTGGTGATGCTTACTGGCGATTATGAGCGGACAGCTGCTGCCATCGGCAGACAGTGCGGTGTTGACGAAGTGATTGCTGGCGTTCGGCCCGATGGAAAGGAAGCGGTTATCCGCAGGCTTCGTCAGAAGGGCAGAACCATTATGGTGGGCGATGGCATCAACGATGCTCCCGCTCTGACACGTGCAGACATCGGCATTGCTATTGGTGCAGGTACGGATATCGCCATTGACGCAGCTGATTTGGTACTCATGAAAAGCCATCTGACGGATGTTCCTGCGGCAATTCGCCTGAGCCGTGCCGCCCTAAAAAATATTCATGAGAATCTTTTCTGGGCGTTTATCTATAATATCATCGGAATTCCTCTGGCAGCAGGCGTCTGGATCCCCCTGCTGGGCTGGCAGCTTTCCCCTATGTTCGGTGCTGCGGCAATGAGTCTGTCCAGCTTCTGTGTAGTATCGAATGCGCTGCGGCTTAACTTCCTGAAGCTGCACAGTACAAAAAAAGACCGCAGAATCAAGTCAGCGGTAACGGGAAATATGCTCACATCCAATGGAGATACAGATGCTGTGACTGTTGTTATTCGTGTGAAGGGTATGATGTGTCATCACTGTGAGGCAACCGTAAAGAAAGCACTGGAAACACTCCCGCAGGTACAAGAAGCCGTACCCGATTATGAAAAAGGCATCGTCACCCTGATGCTTTATGAGGAGATCGACCACAGGGTTCTTAAGAAAACGCTGAAAACGGAAGGTTATCAGCTTATCAGGTCTTGACAAATAAACAGAAACGGCTCGTGTCCATTCGACACGAGCCGTCTTTTTCAGGAATAGAATCGCTGCTGATTATTTGAACACAGCCAGCAGGAAGCCTGCTGCAATTGCAGAACCGATAACACCTGCAACGTTCGGACCCATAGCATGCATGAGCAGGAAGTTGCTCGGATTTGCCTTCTGGCCTTCGATCTGAGATACACGTGCAGCCATCGGAACTGCAGATACGCCGGCAGAACCAATCAGCGGGTTGATCTTACCGCCGGAAAGCTTGTACATGATCTTACCAACCAGCAGACCGCCGATGGTAGAGAATGCAAATGCAGCCAGACCCAGTACAACGATATACAGTGTCTGGAGATTCAGGAAGGAAGATGCAACAGTTGTCGCACCAACAGAGATACCCAGGAATACGGTAACAATATTCATCAGCGCATTCTGTACAGTATCGGACAGACGAGCAGTCACACCGCACTCTCTCCACAGGTTACCCAGCATCAGGCAGCCAATCAGCGGAGCCGTTGACGGCAGCAGCAGGATAACAAACAAGCTTACAATGATCGGGAACAGGATCTTTTCAGTCTTGGAAACCTCACGATTCTGTACCATCTTAACAGAACGTTCCTTCTTGGTCGTCAGCAGCTTCATCAGCGGCGGCTGAATCATGGGGATCAGCGCCATGTAAGAGTAAGCCGCAATCGCAATGGGACCCAGCAGTTCGGGGGCAAGGCGGCTTGTCAGGAAGATCGCCGTGGGGCCGTCCGCACCGCCGATAATACCGATGGATGCTGCCTGCGGACCGGTAAAGCCCAGACAAACTGCACCAAAGAATGCAAGGAATACGCCCAGCTGAGCAGCTGCACCCAGCAGCAGGCTCTTGGGGTTGGAAAGCAGCGGGCCGAAGTCGGTCATTGCACCGATGCCAAGGAAGATCAGGGACGGATACAGACCGGTCTTAACGCCGATATACAGAATATCCAGCAGACCGCCGTTTGCCA
>JAFURN010000036.1 GCA_017480865.1 Ruminococcus sp.
CCCCAACTTTTCAAACAGAACCTTATTTTACAGGATTTGTCATGGTACCAATTCCCTCAATGGTACAGGTTACAACATCGCCCGGTTTCAGATATTTCGGCGGAACATGTCCCATGCCCACACCCGCAGGTGTACCCATGGAAATAATAGTACCGGCAGGAATTCTCATGGCATAAGAAAGCTCTTCGATCACATAGGGGATATTGTGAATGTATAATTCTGTGTTGGAGTTCTGACGTTCCTCCCCATTGACAAAGCACTGAAGCTGAATCTTAGGCGGAAATTCGAACTCGTCCGCAGTAACCAGCCACGGACCCATGGGTGCAAAGCCGTCAAAGCTTTTTCCTCGGAACCATTGCTTATGACGCATCTGAATGCAGCGTGCGCTGACATCATTCAGGATCGTGTAGCCGAAGATATAATCTGCAGCATCCTCTGCCTTTGCGCCCTTGACATCCTTCCGGATGACCATTGCCATTTCCACCTCATAGTCAAGGTCGGTGACAATGTCAAAATGACCATCGATGGGGTCACCGGGAGCAACCGCTTCATTTACATGCTTGGCAAAGTAGATGGGGAACTTGCGCTCACCGCCGTATTCCTTTCCCATAACGCCCACGCTTTCCTGGGCATGGTCCAGGAAGTTCACGCCAAGACACATGATATCACGGGAAGGACGTGGAATCGGTGCAAGAAGCCGGATCTCCGCCAGAGGGATCGCCTGTGTTTCCTGTTCCGGAATCGCCGCCTGGATCAGTGCCTGTTCCTCACGGGTCATTGTTACAGCAAGCTCCTCCATGTCCTTGTAGGATACACCAAATGCAGACAAAGGAATTACTGCGTTTTCAGCGGCGTTCAGTACGCCAAGCTGTTCTTTATTTTCGTAGATATAAGTCAGAAGCTTCATGATGATTCTCCTTAATAAATAGTTACAGCCTGCTGATACAGGTCATCGTAAACCTCAAAGAACTGGTTCATTTTATATTCCACCTTCCCCTTGAGCGGATCGCAGACGGTAACGGTGCCTTTTGCCATATCATAACCAGTCAGCAGCATACAGTGTTCCAGAACGCACCAGTAAACATCTTCACCGTCTGATGTCGTCCATGCAATATATTGAGAAACCGGATAGCAATCCACGGTGTTCCAGATTACAATGGGATGTCCGCTTGCAATAACAAGCAGAAGTTCTTCCCTCGTGCTGCCGGAGAGATTGACTGCCTCCAGATCGCTGTTCTGATCCGCCAGGAAATCAGTAGCAGCCTTCATAATGACAGGAGAATAGCAGCCATAGCCATTGGAACGCGGGTCGCCGATATATTTTTCGAAGAAGGTGTAGTTTGTGGCATCCTCCAGGACAATATCCAGATATGTATCAGCCATAACTTCCTTGTCAACCGGGAATCCGAGATAATTCAGCAGACAGGTCAGGGAGGTGATCTCACATCCTGCGGGCAGTTCCGGCTCCTGATACAGGGAATCTACAGGAAGCTGACAGCGATCCGGAAGTACGGAAACTGAAATCAGCGGTGTCTCTGTGGGTTCCTGTGTCGGCATAACTGCGGCAGTGGCTTCCTCTGCAGGTTCTGTACCGATGAATTCTGTCGGGGCTGTTGTGAGTGCCGGGTCAGCCGGTTTTACAGTTGCCTCTGTACCGCATCCGCCCAGAAGTAGCGTACCAAGCAGTGTCAGGCTGAGAAGTCTCTTCATCATCATTGATACTCGCTCCATTTCTTTTAATTCGATCACATCTATTATAGCATAAAAAAGCTTTTCAGAGAAGCCTTTTTCACAGGATTTTTATGAATTTTTCAAGAAGTATACGGGCTGTCAGCTTTTTGGGATGCCGTTCTGATTGTTGTCAATATGGCTGAAAAAAGGGGCTGCAATTCTACATAATGCTCAAAAAAGAGGGCGCCGGCATATAAAGTCCGTGAATACTCTTGACCTGCCTCTGAAAAAAAGGTATAATAAATGGAGAGTCTGTAATGAGACGAACTGGTCAGAACGAAGAGTTACAGCATAAGATTTGGCCTCTGGGAGGATGTTATGACAAAGAACTGGTGTAAGGTGTGCGATGAGCCGCTGCGTCCGGGTGAGGGCGCATTTGTTGCAACCTGTACGGTGTGCGGTGCAAGACAGGCACTGCCTTTGCCGATTGATGATGAATATCTGGTACAGATGGGCGCTGTAAGGCGCATGCGTCAGAGCGGTGATTTTGACGGTGCGCGGCAGCTTGCATCGGAACTGATGGAACGAAACCCCAAGGATGCAGCCCTGTACTGGCAGCGCACGCTGATTCATTATCAGGCGGTGTATCGTCGGGAACAGAAAAATCATGCATATTCCCTGGAATGTCTCTGCGAGGATTCTATGCCAGTCTGGGAATACGAGGATTGCCGGAAGGCACTGGAGCTTGCAAGTCCTGCCCAGCGCGGTATTTACGAAGAGGATGCAAGGCTTCTGGAACGTGCACGCCGTGCGGTCTGCGGTGAGATCTATACCCCGGATGAGACGGTATCGCCTCTGAACAGTGGTTTCCTTTGTCTGGAGGACGGCGAATGGGATGCTGCCCAGGAACGTTTTGATTGTGCCCTGCGGGAAAATCCCCGGGATGCGCTTGCTTATTTCGGTAAGATGATGGCAGAACTGCATGTGCGCCGTGAGGGTGAGCTTGCTTTTCTGGGAGAACGGCTTCCGGAGACAGCACATTATGAGGACGTTTTGCAATTTGGTGATGATGCACTGCGGAACCGGGTCAAGCGTTATTGGGAAGATGGTGTTCTTGCCCATGCAGCAGTTGACTGCGAGAAGGCAAAGACGGTAGACGATTGGAAGCATATCCGAAAAATGCTCCAGCAGATTGCAGGAAATGCGCAGGCAAGAGAACGGATCGTTTTATGTGAACGGAAGATCCGTGAGATCATGGTGCATGACGGCATGGTTGTAATCGGCTGCCGGGAGGCGGTTAACCTGGGGCTGACAACGGAAACGCTGGGCGTACGAATGGTAAATGCCCATTATTACTATGATTTTGATATGCCGGCAAAGAAAACTGCAGAATGGAAGCAGAAGGGCGGCAGTGTACGCATATTGCCTATTGTTGTAGTACTGGCGCTGCTGGGACTGGTTTGCATATTGCTTTACATTGTATTCGGCAGTGACGCAGATGAATTTGAGCCGGCTGAATATAACCGTACTACGGAGCAGGCTGTGACGACAGCCGGAACAGAGGAGGCTTTCGGAGGTGCGTTTGTATCCGAAACTGAAGGATCCGATGGGCATACAGATGATGCGGACGCCCCCCGTCTTTGTGCAGTAGGAGAACGTATTTTTGCTCTTTATGAGGATGGCAGTGTAAAGATGCTGTCCGGTGCACAGGCACAGGCAACAGAGACAACTGCTGTCAGCGGAGCAAGCTTTGCAGGAAATGTGAGTCCTTATGCGTCTTCCTATAGCAGCTGGGGGAATATTTCTGATTTATACAGTGAACCTGCCGGGGAGATGCTGTTCGGTGTAACGGCAGAGGGACTTGTTGTGTATGACATTTTCTCTGCGTCGGAGATGAAATATGAGGAACGGTACAAGACGGTATCGTCCTGGCTGAATGTAAAGGAACTTGACTGGGCAGATGACGGAGATGCTGCTGCATGTCTCTTTGCTCTGACAAAGGATGGCAGGATCTATGCATCTGATGCAGAGACTGAGGCAGCTGTAACTGCGCAGATCAATCCCTATCTGGAGCAAGGACAGCATGTTGTGAGCATGACTTCGGAGCCGGATGTGCTGCATGTGCTTCTGGAGAACGGAAAATATCTGGCGATTCCATATTGAATTTGAGAGAAAAAGGACTGCTGCAGGAGGTGATCTGCAGCAGTCCTTTTATGTGGTTCTATTCGAATTGCTGTGGTTTACCGGGCGAACTGCCGAAGGCAGAAAGGCGGTCGAGCTGGCGCCAGCTCGCGCGGTCCAGCTGCGTAAGCTGGTCGCTCTCCGCAGAGAGCGAAACACCTGAACTAAAATTACGTGCTTTGCGGTCGAATGAACAAACCAAATTCCGCATTCAAAAATACGTTCCCATACGGTAAGCCAATCCAAGAAAGCCTTGTGGCAGCATACAGCAAAGAAAATATGCGGAATTTGAAACGTAGCAAAAGAGGGAGCGAAGCGACCAATTTTTGCGGATGGCACGAATAAAGTTAATCCAAGAGAAGAAAACACTTGTAACGCAAGTAAGGCTGATCTGAGGATCAGGACTTTACACAGGCATTCAGACTTTAGTTGTAATCCCTCTACTGTTTATCCTTGTGGAACAAGGCTCGTACCGTCCGCAGGATTCTTGCACTTCGTGCTTCTCTCCTGCTATGTTTCAA
>JAFURN010000037.1 GCA_017480865.1 Ruminococcus sp.
CCGTTCAGCATGAACTTCATATTGCCTGTACCGGACGCTTCCTTGGATGCAAGGGAGATCTGCTCGGAAATGTCACACGCCGGAATCAGATGCTCAGCGTTTGTAACAGTGTAGTTTTCAACCATGATGACCTTCAGATACGGACTTACCTCAGGGTCGTTGTTGATGATCTCCTGGAGACACAGGATCAGGTGAATGATATCCTGTGCGATCACATATGCCGGGGCAGCCTTTGCACCGAAAATCGCAGTGATCGGTCTCTGCGGCTTTTTGCCTGCCTTGATTTCCAGGTACTTGTGGATGATATACAGCGCATTCAGCTGCTGACGCTTGTATTCGTGGAGTCTCTTGATCTGAATATCGAAGATAGAGTCTGCGGATACATCCACACCTTCTGTCTGCTTGAGATAGGCAGCCAGTTCATTCTTGCGGTTCTGCTTGATGTTGAGCAGTTCCTCCAGAACCCTTGCATCATCTGCATACGTTGCAAGCTTGGTAAGCTCTGCTGCATCCTTCTTGTAGCCGTCTCCGATGAGAGAGGAGATGAATTTTGCAAGTTCCGGATTGCAGTGGAGCAGCCAGCGGCGGAAGGTAATGCCGTTTGTCTTGTTATTGAATTTTTCCGGATAGATCTCATAGAAATCATTCAGTTCATTTTCCTTCAGGATATCGGTATGCAGCGATGCAACGCCGTTCACGCTGTAGGAATAATGGATACAGATATGTGCCATATGCACACGGTCATCTCTGTCAATGATGGCAACCTTTTCATTTGCATACTTTCTGCGCACCTTGTCATCCAGGATCTCAATGATCGGTACCAGCTGCGGAACCGCCTTCTTGAGGTAGGCGATGGGCCACTTTTCCAGAGCCTCTGCCAGAATGGTATGGTTGGTATAAGCGCAGGTACGGCTTACAATATCAATTGCATCATCCAGTTCGATGCCGCGCTCGCACAGCAGGCGGATCAGTTCAGGGATCACCATGGTCGGGTGTGTATCATTGATCTGGATGGCTGCATAATCAGGCAGATCGTACAGAGTGCAGCCCTTTGCAACGCATTCATCCAGAATCATCTGGGCACCGTTGCTGACCATGAAATACTGCTGGTAGATACGGAGCAGTCTGCCTGCCTCATCGCTGTCATCCGGATACAGGAACAGAGTCAGATTCTTTGCGATGTTTTCCTTATCAAAGTCAATGCCGTCTTCTACGATGGATTCGTCAACAGTCTCGATATCAAACAGATGCAGCTTATTGGTTCTGTTGTCATAGCCGGTTACATGGATGTCATACAGTCTGGAGGTAACGGTCAGACCGCGGAAGCTTACCTTGTAGGAGACATCAGTCTTTGTAAGCCAGCTCTGATCTTCGATCCATGCATTCGGCTCTTCTGTCTGGAGGTTCTTCACGAACTTCTGCTTGAACAGGCCGTAATGATAGTTAAGACCTACGCCATCGCCATTCAGACCCAGGGTTGCAATGGAGTCGAGGAAGCATGCAGCCAGTCTGCCCAGACCGCCGTTGCCCAGGGAAGGCTCCGGCTCTACTTCTTCTACTGCGCAGATGTCCTTGCCGTTTGCGGCCAGCAGTTCCTTCACCTCATCGTAAATGCCGAGGTTGATCAGATTATTGGACAGCAGCTTTCCGATCAGAAATTCCGCAGAGATATAATAGAGTTTCTTTTTGCCGGCAGCAGATTCCTTTTCCTTGGCAAGCTGCTGTGTCATTTCCAGCAGGCCATAGTAGATTTCCTCGTTGGTGCAGTCCGCAATGGACTTGCCGTATTTTGTATGCAGAACATTGGTTAAATTCATATGGATGATCCTTTCATTCAGCATCGCCGGAGCGGTGCAGTGTTTTTCGTTGTTGATATTATTATACTCCCTTCTGCTCCGGATTTCTTGCAGTATACGGAGCAGAATTTGCACAATACTATCATTTTAGAAGAAAATTCCGACTCCGGACACAGAAAAAACTTGCTGCGGGGGAGATACTATAATATAATAAAAGCATAATTTCTGTCAGGGAGGCTTTTGGATGAATCGCAGTCAGTATGATACCTATCATGAAAATAAGGCGCACACCACGCCGGATTTCCCTTATAACACATATCTCTGCTCCATACCGCTGGATTTTCCGGAGGTTTCTGTGCATTGGCACAATGAGGCGGAGCTGGTTGCGGTGAAAAAGGGAAGCGGGCGAATTGATGTGGATCTGATCTCCTATGACGTATCCGAAGGAAATATGATCCTTATTCTTCCGGGGCAGCTGCATTCCATTCATCAGAAGGCTGGCTGTGAAATGGAGTATGAAAATATCCTGTTCGAACCTTCCTTGCTTGGAGCAGAGGAGAGAGGACTTTGCGGACGGCTTTTACAGCCTTTATTTGCCGGACAGCTGCGGCTCCCTGTTCGGATCGATCAGACGCTTTCCTATTATGAAGATGCCGCTGCCTGTATCGGGCGTATTGACAGCCTGTGCAGCAGGCAGAGTTTTGGCTATCAGCTTGCGGTAAAGGGAAATTTATTTTCGCTGATGTATCTGCTTGTAACCCATCATACAGAGCGGGCAGAGCCGGCTGACAGGAAGCGCTCCATTGAAAAGGTCAAGCTTATTTTGTCGTACATCAGCGAGAATTATACACGGCGTTTAACCATTGAAGAGGCAGCCGGAGTATGCTATTACAGCAAATCACATTTTATGAAGTTTTTCAAGGCTGTCATGGGCGAAGGGTTTACCTCATATCTGAACGGCTATCGTCTGCGGATCGCAGCACAGCTGCTTCTGTCTACATCGGATTCGGTTCTGGAGATATCGGGGAAAACAGGCTTTGAAAATTTGTCCTATTTTAACCGGCAGTTCAAGAGCAGATACGGTGTATCTCCGGGACAATACCGGAAACGAGCAGAAACCGGACAGAATACTTTACCGCAGCATTTGTCATCGGATTGCAGATCGTAACAAGCATGCCCCCTTTCGGGGGCGATCCGCTTGATTGAAACACGACTGCATTCACAGAGATCGGCTTCACTGATACCGCTTTCTGAGCGCATTCAGCGCACGTTTTTCCAGACGGGAAACATAGGAACGGGAGATTCCCATTTTTTTGGCAATTTCACGCTGCGTAAGCGGTACAGTTCCGTACAATCCGTACCGTGCAATGAGAATCTCCTTTTCACGCGGCTCCTCCAGTTCAGACATATACTGATAGAGCTGTCTTGCCTGCATCCGGCGGTCAATGAGTTCATCCAGATTACTGCCATCGTCGATCAGGTCCATGAGGGTCAGCTGGTTGCCGTCCTTATCCGTTTCAATGGGATCTCCCATATATACGGTGTCAGATTGCTTTTTATTCGCCCGGAAACTCATAAGGATCTCATTTTCAATACATCTGCTTGCATACGTAGCAAAACGTATTCCCTTGCTGTAATCGAAAGTGGAAACTGCTTTGATCAGTCCTACCGTTCCGATGGAAATTAAATCGTCCTGATCACCGCCGGCAGCGTAATACTTTTTGATGATATGCGCTACCAGGCGCATATTGTGAAGGATGAGTTTGTTTTTTGCTTCCTTATCTCCCTGTGACATTTGTTCAAAGCAGCGCTGCTCCTCACTGCGGGACAGGGGCTTGCGGAAGGTTCCTGCCTCTTCAACATGAAGAAAGCAAAGGAAAATATGCTGCATAAAATCCAGAAACACGTCGCATCACCTCATATAAACTCTATGCAGAGGAGGAGTTGTCTTATGCAGGGAGAGATGCTGCGGCAGAGGAGAACATAGCAGCGAAAAAATATGGAGGAATTTATTATGATGACGCATCTGAATCCCATACGCAAAGCAGAAACTGCGGATGCTGCAAGGCTTGCTGAAATTGAAGTTTTCAATTACAGACTGAACTTTTACCCGATTTTCAAAAACGACTGGTACTATTTTGATGAACTCCAGGTATCTTCAGAGGCAGCGTGCTATCATAAGGATAAAACTCTGATTGCGCATACCTATGTGTATGATGACGGTGTGGTGAAGGGTTTTATCAGAATTGACGGCAATGAAGTAAAAAAGCTGTTTGTAGAACCTGTTTTACAGGGGCAGTCTATTGGTGCAAAGCTGCTCCGGTATGCAGTCGAGCATCTTGATGTTCGATTCTTATGGGCGTTGGAGAAAAATACGAGAGCCATTGCATTTTATGAAAGGCATGGCTTTCGCATGACAGATGAGAAAAAGCTCGAGGATGGAACAACGGAATATCTGGTACGGCTCGAACGATAGAATGCAATTTGCGGGATGTAAGAGGAAACGCCGCTTTTTGGTTAACAATCATCTCCTTGCACATGGAGGAAAATTGTGGTACAATAGATGCAGGAAAGGAGAGTGGCTTGTATGATACGCAGTTATACGCCAGTTGATGCAGATGCCTGCGCTTGGGTATTGAAGCGTGCTTTTGCAGCAGCACCGTGGAATGAAGAATGGAGCCTGGAGCTTGCCCGGACACGCATTCAGGAACTTATGTGCAGCCCCATGTCGATTGGTTATGTTTATGAAGAGGAAGGCTGTATTCTGGGGATGATGTTGGGAAGAAAGACGACCTATCTTCATGGGGTGGAATATTTTATTGACGAATTCTGTATTGCACCGGAAGCCCAGCGGAAGGGGATCGGTACAAGAATGCTTGCCCATGCCCGGGAAGAACTGATGCCGCGGGGATTTGAGGATATTGTCCTCAATACAGAGCGCAGTTCACCTGCGGAACGGTTTTACAGCAAAAATGGGTTCGTTGCAAAGGACAGCCTGATATTTATGTACTGGGATTTTTGAAGGAAGGAGCATATACATATGATTTGGCAGATACTGGGCGTTCTGATAATGATCGGATTTTACGGCATTTACATAGGAAAGCTGCTGATGCAGAGGAGAAAGGGCATTCAGACCGATCAGATTGGCAAGGGCGGAAAAAAGGGGCAGCTTTACTATACAGAGCTTGTTATGAAGCTTGCCTCCTATAGTGTGATACTGGCGGAACTTGTAAGCATTTTCGGAAATTTCTCCATGCTCGGAACGCCGGTGAGATGTGTGGGACTGTTTTTCAGCATTGCAGGTATTGCTGTTTTCGGCACTGCTGTATGGACCATGCGTGACAGCTGGAGAGCCGGCATTCCTACTGAGGATAAAACAGAAATGGTCACAGAGGGCATTTACAGCATCAGCCGGAATCCAGCCTTTCTGGGCTTTGATCTGATCTTTCTGGGGCTGGTTCTGATGTTCTTCAGCTTCTGGCATCTTTTCTTTGCATTGTTTGCCGGTGTAATGCTTCATTTGCAGATCCTGCAGGAAGAAAAGCATCTGGCGGCTGTGTTCGGAGAACCCTATGAAGCCTATCGCAGACAGACGGGACGCTATCTGGGATGGAAAAGAAATTCATAGTCCGGAATGAGGAGCATACTATGCCAGATATTATAACGATCACCGACTTTGCTGCACCGGAACTGGACGTTTATGCCCGTCTTTCCGAAGTGCAGCTGCGCAGATTTTATGAACCGGTACCGGGGCTTTTTATTGCAGAGAGTCCCAAGGTCATTGAACGTGCGCTGAACGCAGGCTATCAACCGGTATCCGTTCTGCTGGAGGAAAAGCATATTACCGGAGAGGCGAAGGAAATTCTGTCCCGATGCGGAGATATTCCCATTTATACCTCTGGTCCGGAGGTCCTGACAAGGCTGACAGGCTTTCAGCTGACACGAGGCGCACTGTGCGTTATGCGGCGGTCAGAGCTTCCCTCTGCGGAGGCAGTATGCGCAGGCAAACGCCGGATCGCTGTTCTGGAAAATGTGGTGAATCCCACCAATGTGGGCGCGATTTTCCGCAGCGCAGCCGCCCTTGGTATGGATGGAGTTCTGCTGACACCGGCATGCAGTGACCCGTTGTACCGCCGTGCCGCCAGAGTGAGCATGGGAACGGTTTTTCAGATTCCGTGGACCTATTTTGACGGCAGCATGGAAACGCTGCGCAAGCTGGGCTTCCGGACAGCAGCCATGGCACTGTGCGAGGATTCTGTGAATATAGATCACCCGCAGCTTCTGGCAGAAGAACGGCTTGCTGTTGTGCTGGGAGCAGAAGGGGACGGACTTCTGAAGGAAACCATCTCCGCCTGTGACTATACAGTATGTATTCCCATGTCACATGGCGTGGATTCCCTGAATGTTGCGGCAGCCTCTGCAGTGGCATTCTGGCAGCTGGGAAGACGATAAAAACAGGTTCTATTCTGAATCTTGGGGTAATTCGTATTGATGCGGGCGACCAATGGTCGCCCCTACAAATCGTTCTATATTACGTGAGAATGTAGGGGCGAGCATCGCTCGCCCGCCACATATAAATTACACTTTCCCCCAACAATCGGAACAGAACCTAAAAACAGAAAAGGCACACGGCGCATAAATGTCCGTGTGCCTTACTTGTTATCCTGCGATGATATCCTCCCAGACGGGATTCTGACCTGCTGCACTCTGTGCATAGAAGGAAAGGATCATAGAGACATCCTTCAGTGTCAGAGCGCCGTCGCCGTCGATGTCAACTGCCTGGATGATTGCTGCATTTTCTGTTTCATCCTCGTTGAATACAAAGCTGGTATCGCCGGCTGCATTCTTTGCATAGGATTCCAGAACCATGGACGCATCGTTCAGACCGATGCTGTTGTCGCCGTCAGCGTCACCGGTTGTCTTGCCGTCGAGCGGAATGAATTCTCTTTCATAAGTCTCTGCATAAACCTGTGCAGTAGAGCCGGTGTAGCCGTAGATCGTACCCGACAGGGTGGTTGGTGAACTATAGATCTCACATTCCGGATTCAGAATGGTTACAGCATCCAGATTGTTGAAATAAGTGGCATATGCTCCGATATAGTTTACGCTTGCAGGGAATGTGAGGTTTCCGGTCAGATCGCAGTCATAAAAAGCGTTGTTTCCAATACGTTCCACAGTTTCGGGAAGTATGAGTTCCTGCAGGGAATGGCAGTCGGCGAGCGCATTATCACCGATGTACTTCAAACCCTCCGGCAGCGTCAGTGTTGTCAGCTTCTGCATGTTGCGGAGGGAGTAAGACGCAAGACCCACTGTGCCTTCCTTTACTGTTACCTCTGTATCCGCCGAATTGTTGGAGTTATAGCCAAGCAGCCACTTGTCGGCATATTTAAGCTGTGCCAGTGTGTTATTCATCACGCCTGAATCTGTAAATGCGTCACCATCAATGTAGGTCACGCTGTCTGCGATGGTAACATTTTTCAGCAGCGGACAATAAGCAAATGCTTTTGCCGGAATCTCAGTAACACCCTCCGGAATGTGGATGGTCGTCAGCTTTTCGCAGTCACGGAATGCGCTTACGCCAATAGATTCCAGTCCGTCCTCCAGAGTAACAGAGGTCAGCGCCGGGCATTCCGAGAATGCGCCTTCTCCGATATTCTTTACGCCGGATTCTACAACTAAGGTTTCAAGTGCAGAAGCTCTCCAGAAGGCTTCCTTGCCGATCGTTTCTACACTGCCCGGAATTGTAATGGAAGTCAGACCTGTGTTGTAGAAAGCAACTTCACCAATGGAAATAAGTCCATCCGGCAGAGTGATTTCCGAAATCAAGCGAAGATTGCGGAATGCACTGCCATTGATGTATTTCAGTGTACTTGGCAGGGTGCAGCTTGTAATATCGGAGCTTTCCGCAAAGCATGTGGCAAGTCCCACAGTACCTTCTGCAACAGCAATGGTTTCTCCTTCATTTTCAAGACCGATCGCCCAGTTATCTATGTAGCGGATACCATCACCCTGATTTTTATAAATGGCTGTTTCAGCAAAAGCCAATGCACCGATACAGGTCACGCTGTCTGGAATGTTGATCTCAGCAAGCTGTGTGCATCCGTAAAAAGCGTGAGAGGGAATTGTGGGAATACCTTCCGGAAGGGAAACCTCTGTCAGGGATGTACACGCATTAAAATTGTTGTCACCTTCAAGTGACTGAATGGTATCCGGCAGAATGGCAGTTACCAGCTCATAGCAGTATCTGAACGCCTTATCCCCGATGCTTACAAATTCAATCGGAACGCCGTCACTCTCCGTAGGAAATACCAGTTCTGTAATGGTATCATCTACAACGCCTGTGATTTTCAGTTCAACTGTGCCGTCCTCTCTGGTGTTTATTACCGTACAGTTATAGTTGTCAATGACAACAGCCTGTGCAGCGTCTGCCTCCAGGATACTTACCTGCGGAAGCGCCGCCAGAGCGATCGCAGCTGCTGCCAGTGCAGCAAATGATCTTTTGAAATTCTTCATAGTATCTGACTCCTTTTTTCGTTTTCCCATCTTCTATGGAGGAGTTCCATATTTTGGGTAAGATTACATAATAACACGGGATCTGAGGTTTGTCAAGCATAGATTAAAATTTATCCGGAAATCGGAAATATAAACAAAAATGCACACAAAACGAGATCGAAGCTTTGTGTGCATTTTACAATATTTTCCCCAAAAATGTGCAGCTGACGGCTTAAATCGTATCCTTGATGATCACCACAGGAATGGGCGGACAGTTGGGGCGGTTTACAAAGGGCATTTCCACAACAGTATATTTTCTGTTGTCAAGTGTCGGAAGATAAGCAAGAAGCGCGTCGCGTTCCTCAAAGCCCGTCTCTTTGCCATAGTAGATGATCAGTGTCATAATACCGCCGTTTTTCAGAAGCCGGAGTCCCTTTTCAATGGCGGCGATGCTGGTTTCCTTTTTGGTATTGATGTTATGATCGCCCCGGGGCAGCCATCCGAAGTTGAAGGCGATCAGGGACACACTTTCCTCCTCAAACAGCTCATCCATTTCACTATGACTTTTCAGCAGCACATCTGCACGATGGGATAAGCCATTTTTCTCCAGAAGTGCTTTTGTGCTGGCAACCGCATCCTGCTGAATATCAAAGGCTGTCACATGACCGGATTCACCCACAAGCCGGCACAGATGCAGGGTATCATTTCCCCGTCCGGCAGTCGCATCGATGCAGATATCACCCTCCTGTACGTTTTCATCCATCACTCTGCCGATTATATCCAGAGCGCTGAAGGAGTCCATTTTTTTCATAATAGCAGCAACCTTTCCTTTTTACTGCATCCATTATAGCATAAATCATGCTTCTGTTCAAGCATGATTCTCATAAAGCAAATGAATTGACTTTTCCGGATAAATTTATTATAATAAAAAACACATTATACTGCACCGATTCTGAGTACAGGAGGCATCATATGATCCGACGTTTTTTATCCTATTACAGACCGCATAAGAAAATTCTTGTTCTGGACATGCTGGCATCCCTGAGCGTTGCACTGCTGGGTATTATCTATCCTGTTGTGACAAGAAACATGCTTAACGACCTGATTCCCAATCAGAAATACAGGCTGATCATTATTTCCGGCGTTTCCTTGTTTGTGCTTTACTTTATCCGGATGCTGCTGAATTATTTCATTCAGTATCAGGGGCATATGATGGGTGTACGCATGCAGGGACAAATGCGCAGCGAGATGTTCCGTCATCTCCAGAAGCTTCCCTTCCGTTTTTATGACGATCATGAAACGGGAAAAATAATGTCCCGCATGACAAGTGATCTCAATGACATTGCAGAGCTTGCCCATCATGGCCCGGAGAATTTTCTGATTACAGGCATTACGATTTTTGTTTCCTTTGCCTATCTTACCACAATTGACATATGGCTGACGCTGATCATATTTGCCTGCGTTCCGGTACTTGTAACCGTATCTTTCATTCTTCGGAAAAGAATGCGTGCTGCATTCCGGGAAAGTCAGGCAGCAGTGGCGCAGATCAACGCTTCACTGGAGAGCAGCATTTCAGGCATCCGTGTGACAAAGGCATTTACCAATGCGGAAAAGGAGACAGAAAAGTTTGAGAAAGGTAACTCCATGTTCAAAGAAGCAAGACGCAACGCCTACAAGGCCATGGGTCAGTTTCACTCCACTACGACGATGATCACAGATGTTTTCAATGTAGTTGTGCTGATCGCCGGCGGACTTTTCCTTTATAACGGACAGATCACCTTTGCAGACTATTCTGCCTTTATCGTATCCATCAATCTGTTTCTGGGGCCGGTGAATACATTGATCCGCTTTATGGAGCAGTTCCAGAATGGCGTAGCAGGCTTTGAGCGTTTTGTTGAGATCATGGAAACAGAAACGGAACAGGATGACCCGGATGCAAAGGATGTCCTGCGTCTGGAAGGAAACATTGAGTTCCGGGATGTCAGAAGCAGCTATACAGAAGGCAAGGATGTTCTGAAGGGTGTCAGCCTGTCGATCGGAAAGGGAAAGACCTTTGCGCTTGTAGGACCCAGCGGCGGCGGCAAGACAACGATCTGTCATCTGATACCGCATTTTTATGAGATCATATCGGGAGAAATCTGCATTGACGGAGCCAATCTCCGGAATATCACAAGGGAATCCCTGCGCCGGAATATCGGCATCGTTCAGCAGGATATCTATTTGTTTAATGCCAGCATCCGGGAGAATATTCTTTATGGCAGGCTGGATGCAACAGAGGAAGAGGTCATTGACGCAGCGAAGAAGGCGAACATCCACGATTATGTCATGTCACTTGAGGATGGTTATGATACTGTGATCGGAGAACGGGGTGTGCGTCTTTCCGGCGGACAGAAGCAGCGTTTGTGTATTGCACGTGTTTTCCTGAAGAATCCGCCGATTCTGATTCTGGATGAGGCAACCAGCGCATTGGACAATGCAACAGAGATCCTCATCCAGAATGCGCTGGACGAACTGAGCATCGGAAGAACCACGATCGTTGTAGCACATCGTTTGTCAACCATTAAGAATGCGGATGAAATCGCTGTTGTCAAGGACGGCAGAATTACCGAACAGGGAACCCATGAGGCATTGATCGCCCTTGGAGGAACCTACGCAGAGCTGTATCGTCAGCAGTTCCGGGAAGCATGATTTGCATGTCTTTTCAGGTTCTGCATGGGGATCTCATAAAAACGAAGAGACTGCTGCAATCGCAGCAGTCTCTTTTTGCTGTTATAGAATGGAATCGATATAGCCTCTGAGTGTCTCCTCGCTCATTGCGCCTACATGGGAATTTACCACATTACCCTCCTTGTCAATGAAAACAGACAGAGGAATGGAGTATGCGCCATAGGTGTAGGATGCCATGTATTCCGTGTCGAAGTAGACCGGGAATTCATAACCGTTTTCTTCCAGGAATTCCTCTACGATCTCAATGGTTTCACGCTGACCGTCAGTGAGGTTTACCATGAGGAAATGCACATCCTCGCCATATTCCTTGCTGAGCGCATCAAAGGCAGGCAGTTCTGATTTGCACGGACCGCACCATGTCGCCCAGAAGTTGATGACGATGGGCTTTCCGAAGTAATCGGAGAGAGAAACGGTTTCGCCGCTGCGATCCTGCACCGTGAAATCAGGTGCCGGAATGGTGCTTTCCTCCTCAGCCGTATCCTGTGTATCTGATGCAGATTTTGTCTGCCCGCTTCCGGGGGTATATTCCTTGGAGAGGAAGCTGTAAGCTGCAACTGCACCAGCCAGCAGCAGCGCAAATGCGGCAAGCAGAATGAGATACTTTTTGTTTTTCATAGTTCACCTCACGAGAAAATTGCCATCAGCCTGCCCATCCAGCCAAAGGCAATGGCAATGCCTGTGAGAATCAGGAAAATGCCGCTGATGAGATTGATGATTTTGTAATGCTTTTTGATAAACTGGAATGCGGTATTCAGTTTTTCAATGAGAACGGCTGAAATCAGGAAGGGGACGCCCATACCAAGGGAATAGGTAACCAGCAGCAGTACGCCCTGTACCGCAGTTCCTGAGGCAGATGCCATCATCAGGGCAGAGCCGAGAAATGCACCTACGCAGGGGGTCAGACTGACTGAGTAGATCACACCGAACAGAAAAGCAGAGAATACGCTGTTGATTTCATGACTGCCCTGTATGCCTTTGAAGAATGGAATATGGAATACATCCAGATAACTCAGACCGAAGGCGATCACGATCAGTCCGCTTACAACATTGACTGCGGTTTTGTATTGAGTGAGAAAAGCACCAATTGAACCAGCGAACAGACCCAGCAGACTGAATACAACTGTAAAACCCAGAACGAACGCCAGTGCGCTGAAGAAGGTGTGCCGCTTTTTGTCAGCGTTTCCGGCGAAGTAGGAAACATACACCGGCAGCATCGGCAGCATACAGGGTGAGATGAAGGATATCACACCTTCCAGAAAGGTAATGAGATATTGCATGTGGGGTTCTCCTTTTCCGATTATCATACATGGATTATATCATAGTGCCGGACTGTCGAAAAACACATTCTATCAGCGGGACGTCGAGTCACCGTCCCCTGCAAATGGCTGTTCCGCGCATTATTTGTGTAGGGGCGACCAATGATCGCCCGCTGTTTTGTTTCAAAATATGGGTTTATCGACAAGCTGATACCATGATTATATCATACTGCGCTGCATTCTGTAAAGTCTCAAAAACAGGAATGTTTTTTATCGCAGCGCAAGACTGTTATTGAGCAGCGTATCGCTGTACAGGAACAGAACATCCTGCTGTTCAAAATCTATGAAATTCCCCAGCATGCTGCTCTGCATATAGCGGATGTCCACCAGTGTGATTTTTGCATATCCCTCTGCAAGGAGAGGGGCTAAGCTGCTTCCGAAGGAATCCCGGAACAATACAAGCTCACGGTCCGTATCTGCATGGGGGTTTTCAATGGTCAGAAGCGGCTCTGACCCTGAGAGGAAAAATTCATAGGGGTCTTTGCCCTCCGCCTTTTCAAAATTGTAGAGCACCGATTCTCTGGGGCTTCCCGTACTGAAGCTGGTAACGATGCATCGGGACAGGGTGTCACTCGTCAGATAGCAGATCCCGTCCGGCTCGGATGGGAGCGCATATTGTCCGCTGTATACACCATAAAAAGGAATGTCCAGCTTCTCTGTTGTATATTTGCCTTCAAGCGTGATATCCATTCCGGATGCGAAATGGTCTGCAACATCTGTGATGCATTCCTGCTTCCAGTGGGTGTCTGTCCGGTAGTAGTCCTCCGCCTCCAGAAGCTGGGATACATCGATATACTTATAGGACATGAAGCTGAGTTTGCTCTGCATGCTTTCCACAAGCTCACGATGATTTGTGGAAAGATGGCGGCTTTCCTCCGCCAGATAGTAATTCTTATCCGGTATAACAGAAAAGTAGAGATTTACATTGGTTCCTTCCAGATAGTTTTCATAGAGATACTGAAACCGTTCTGCTGCATGGGTCAGCATCGGCTCGCTGACCGGATCTCCGTTCCGGGAAAGATGTCCTTCGTATTCGTAAACACCATGATTGTCCTGCTGGCGGAGTATTTTCAGAGCAGTAAACGCCTTCAGGCTGCGCAGCTGTTCCCGCAGAGGAAACTGGTCTACGGTATATTCCTCGAAATCCTCCATGAAATCACCGCTGCGGACCGCTTCTGCTGTCAGCTTCGGGAATTGGGCAAGAGTTCTGCGCTCGCCGCTTGTGTAGGCGTCTGCTTCTTTTATCCAGCACCAGAAGGCAGTTCCGAACAGAAGTGCTGCCATGAGACAGACGGTTACAAGATTCTTTGTTTTTTCGTTCATGTCAGCGCCTCCTCAGAATCGAAAGTATAAAAAGGGATTGTATGAGCCGTCAGCAAGATAGGCAGTGGATATGATCAGCAGTACAGCAAGCAGGATCGGCTCTGCAATGTTGATTGCAGCTGCGCCTGTTTTTCTTTCCGCAAGCCGGGAAAGAAGCATTTTCGGAAGCGGCGTTGCACCGATCATGGCGATCAGCAGAATACCGCCGTAACTCCTGAGATAATACATCTGTTCCGGAGAGCGGAAGGGCAGACCGGTAAGTCCGGACATGCCGCCCAGAGTTTCTGCAGCACTTCCGGTATCGGCAGCCCCGAAAATCACAAAGCTGACCAGTACAGTCAGCAGTACATAAATATGACAGAGTATTCTTGACTGCTCCAGCTTTTTGAGAAGGAAAAGCTTTTCGAAAATCAGAAATGCTGCAAAATATACGCCCCAAAGAACAAAATTCCAGGCTGCACCATGCCAGAGACCGGTGAGCATCCAGACGATGAAGATGTTCAGCAGCCAGCGGGATCTGGAGACACGATTTCCGCCGAGGGGAATGTATACATAGTCCCGGAACCATGATCCCAGTGAAATATGCCATCTGCGCCAGAATTCTGTAATGCTCCGTGAGATGAAGGGATAACGGAAATTCTCCATAAATTCGAACCCCAGAATCCGCCCCAGTCCAACTGCCATATCACTGTAGCCGGAAAAGTCAAAATACACCTGCAAGCAGTAGGCGATGATATACATCCAGCAGAAGAGAACCGATTTGTCCTGGGATTCCTGATATACGGTACAGAGTTCTCCCAGCGTATTGGCAAGGAGGATTTTTTTTCCGAGTCCCAGCACGAAAACACGGATGCCCGATGCCGTCCTGGACAGGGTGTGTGTGCGCTGTGACAGCTGCTGCGCAACATCGGTGTAGCGTACGATCGGACCTGCGATCAGCTGCGGAAACAGAGCAACATAAGTCGCAAGGTGAATGAGATTTCTCTGGGCTGCTGTATCTCCTCTGTATACATCGATCGTGTAGCTCATGGTCTGGAAAGTATAGAAGCTGATGCCGATGGGCAGAGCGATATGCAGAAGCGAAAGGGGAAGCCCCGTTACCGTACGGAAGCTTTCGATGAAAAAATCTGCATATTTAAAATATGCCAGCAATCCGAGGCTTACTGTTACGGAGATCGCAAGGAATACCCGGGAGGCGCATTTTCCCCGGAACCGTTCAATGAGCAGACCTGACACATAACCGCTGAGTATGCCAGCCCCCATGAGCAGGACATAAACCGGCTCGCCCCATGCATAAAAGAAAAGGCTTGTCAGCAGCAGGACCGTATTTTTCAGTGCCTTCGGTACGAGAAAATACAGGATCAGTACGCCCGGAAGAAAATAGTATAAGAATGGGATACTGGAAAATAACATGAAGACCCTCCTTTATGGATGGTGATACAAGTGAGGGCTGACCAGCGGTCAGCCCTTCTGTTTTCTGTCGATCTGAGATCATTCTTCCTCAAATGTGTTGGGACTCATAAGGAAGAATACCGTGTTGCCTACATTGTCAACGATGGTTTCATCCGCCTCTGTGCAGATGTTCCATCTGGGGTCAGCGTTTGTTTCCAGCGCAGTCTTGAAGCCTTCTACATCACTGCCCTCCTCCAGCACGAAAATGTAACCCACAAAGGGAATGGTGCCGATCATCGGTGCGAACATAACACCTTCGCTGAAGCCGGTGATCTCTGCGTTGCCGAAACCGGTAAGCAGTCCGCCTTCTACCGGCATGGATGCGCCGCTGAACAGGATCACTTCATTTGTAAGAAGTGCATCTGCCATTTCCTGTGCGGTAATTGCTGAATCTGCTTCAGCACGTTCCCGGAAATCTGCAAGCAGCGCCTGTCCCACTGTATCAGCAGCAGTGCTTTCTTCTGCAGCAGCTTCTGTTTCTGCCTCAGCTGCAGGAGCCGCTGTTGTCGTTGTTTCTGCGGCAGAACTTTCCGGTGAAGAACTGCTCTCCTCACTGCCGCATGCAGTCATACTCATCAGCATCATCACAGATGCAAGAATCCAAGTAAATGTCTTTTTCATATTTTTCCTTTCTCATAAATCGTTTTGTTTTTTGATATGTTTGATATGTTTCTGATTTCTGCTATGCTTTTATTATAGCATACTTTCCCGGTGAATACAATTGCTAAACTCTTTCCTTAACAGGAATAATATTTGAAAATATCCTTTTTCCGGAAGTGTTTATGCAGTATATTTCTTCTGCTCTGCCTCCAGCTTTTTGCAGAGAAAATAGTGCAGCACCAGACAGATGAGCAGAATGCCGGCTGCCGCCCCTGCACTGTCGATCAGGACATCACGCAGCTGACCATTGCGTCCATCGGAGGTAAGCTGATGCAGTTCGTCTGAGACAGCATACAGAACACAGAAGGAGAAGGCAACCAGTCCACGATGCTTCCGGAGCAGCGCAAAGGCACTCCAGTAAGAAAAGATGCCAAGCAGGAAGTAGATGAAAAGGTGTGCCAGCTTGCGCACCAGATGGCCATATTTTTCTACATGGGAAAGCGGGATCTGACTGACAGGAATCTGCCGCCAGAAGGCAAGGGCATGCCGCAGGAAGCTGTCACTGACCTCAGCAGAATCGATACCGCTCTGCCGGGAAAACATAAAGATTGCGGCTGCACAGGCAAGGGTCAGAAGCAAGGGCAGAATTCGCATGAAGATACTGCGGTTCATGATGGCTCATCCTTTCTCGATCTCGGGTTCTGTTATTATAGCATATTTCATAAAAAAAGTAAAGTCTGCAATTTTAAAGTCTGTATTTTCCGTGTTGACAAAATAGCCGGAATCTGTTATAATAAGACAATCATTTCAGGCGGAAAAGGAGGCGGAAAACAGCTATGAAAAGTATACGCACATTTTTTCAGCAGTATCCCCATTGGAAGCTGCTGCTCTACTGGCCTTTGTATGGTCTTGTGTTTGAACTGCTGGAATGGTTTGTGGAGCCGCCCGTCTATCATGTCATGTACTGCCGGCTGGATGACTTCATTCCCTTTTCAGAGATCTTTATCGTACCTTACTTATACTGGTTTCTTGCATTGATCGGAATCCATGTGTATACGTTCTTCAAGGATGCGCTTGCCTTCCGGAAGCTTATGTATTTTGTCATACTGACGCATACCATATCTCTGCTGATGTTTGTGGTATATCCATCCGTGCAGTATCTTCGTCCGGATGTAATGCCGAGGGACAATGTTTTCACAGATCTGGTAGCATACATCTATCACATTGATACCAACACAAATGTTTGTCCATCTCTTCATGTAGTAGGCGGTATTGCGGTCTGGTTCGCTTCCCTTCATTGCAGGAGTTTTCAGATGACCGGCTGGCGGATTTTCTTCTTTGTCAGCACGGTATTGATCTGTCTTTCAACGGTGTTCCTCAAGCAGCATTCCGTGATCGATATTCCGGCAGCCCTGTGTATCTGTGCCCTGGGCTATCCGCTGACCTTCGGCAAGCGTGCAGAGCAATGGATGCGCCGCCGCAGCCGCAAGAGGAAGAGAACACCTGTAAAATCTGCATAAGAAATGAAAAAATCCTCCTGCTGTACAGGGGGATTTTTTGTAGGGGAAATACGAAATGCCTGCCGGAGCCGGTCAGGTGCTGCAATTCAATTCTGAGATCCGGAAAGGAATCCGCTGTCTGATTTCAATATATCATAAAAATGCACATTTGTCAAGATGATTGGAATGCGTGATTTGGTGAATACACACAAAAATTGGTTCTTCTCCTTTTAAAAGGCTATTTAAAAAAATCAGAAGAATCTTGCTCAGTTTCAGGAGTATTTTGCTCATTTGACGTAATTGCGTGAAAAATCAGCGCCAGTCCCGTTGACAAGGAACTGGAAATTGTTTAAAATAAGAGAAGTGATTTTTCGAAAACAGGGGAGGATATTTTTATGAATATTGTTGTTGCGCAGTCGGGAGGTCCCACCTGTGCCATCAATGCATCACTGCTGGGTGTGTTCCGCGAGGCAATGAAGGTGCAGGAAATCGATGCAATTTTTGGTTCTGTCAATGGAATTGAGGGCGTTATCCATGACCGTCTGATCGATCTGAAAACCATGATCCGTACAGACTGTGATATGGAGCTGCTCCGTCAGACACCATCTACCGTTCTGGGCTCCTGCCGCTATAAGCTGCCGGACTGCGGCGAGGATGATACCGCATACCAGAAGATCGTTCAGTGCTTTGCACGCCGTCAGATCGGTGCATTTTTCTACATCGGCGGGAATGACTCTATGGATACAGTCATGAAGCTTTCTGCATATGTGCAGGCGAAAGGGCTGGATGTGAAGATCATCGGTATCCCCAAAACCATTGATAATGATCTGTGCGTGACAGACCATACACCGGGCTTCGGCTCTGCGGCAAAATATGTTGCGACAACGCTGCAGGAGATCATCCGTGACAGTGCTGTGTACAGCATTCCTTCCGTGACCATTGTAGAAATCATGGGACGTCATGCAGGATGGCTGGCTGCGTCCAGTGCTGTGCTTCATGCCAATGGACAGGCTGCACCGCATCTGGTCTATGTACCGGAACGGCCTATGACACTGGAGGGCTTTTTCGAGGATCTCCGCTGCCAGATGGCAAAGCATAAGGCAGTTATTGTTGCGGTATCCGAAGGTGTGGAGATACCAGACTCCCAGTCGCAGCAGTATCAGTCCGGTGTAGTCGACAGCTTCGGACATAAGTATCTTTCCGGCATTGGTAAATATCTGGAACAGGCGGTTCGTGAGGAATTCGGCTGTAAGGTGCGTTCCATTGAGCTGAATGTCATGCAGCGATGCTCTTCGCACCTCAGTTCTGCAACCGATATCCGTGAGGCAGAGGAAATCGGTGCAGCTGGTGTACGCTGCGCCCTGGCAGGCGGTACGGGTAAGGTGATGATCTTCCGCCGTGTAAGAGATATACCGTACACGGTTGTCATTGAGCCTGCGGATGCAGACAGAATCGCCAACTGTGAAAAGTTCCTGCCGAAGTCCTATATCAATGAAGCAGGCAATAACATTACGGATGAGGCACTTGCCTATTTCCTGCCCTTGATTCAGGGTGAGCAGAATATTATAATGAAGAACGGACTTCCTCAGCATTTTCTGATTCGTGAGGAGATTCTCCGATAAACACGGAAAAATTTTCCAAAAGACGGCACACGCCGTCTTTTTTGTTGCTTTTTGACAGAAAGTAGTGATTGACAAGGGTGAAAATGCGTGATATAATAAAAAAGAAGCGAAAAGCGTCGTATAAAACGGCATTTTCGGGACAAGCAGATTGGAGGTGCGTATCGTAATGCTTACATTTGAAAAAGTACAGACAGATGCGGACATTGCTGAGTGTGCAGCATTGGCGAAGGAGATCTGGAATCAGCATTTCATATCGATCCTCTCTCAGGAGCAGATCGATTATATGGTGAGCCAGTTTCAGTCGGAGCGTGCCCTGCGGCGGCAGATGGATATGGAACGATACTCTTATTATTTCTTCACAGTGGATGGACGCCGTGTAGGATATTTCGGAATCAGTCCGCAGAAGGATAAGACCATGTTTCTCTCAAAGATTTACATGAAAAAGGCATATCGCGGCAACGGCTATGCCTCCAAGGGTTTTGCTTTCATTCAGGAACAGGCAAGAGCATTGGGCTGCTCAAAGATCTGGCTGACGGTAAACCGTTATAATGAGGATTCTATTGCTGTATATGAACACTGGGGCATGAAGCAGTCCGGTGTGAAGACAACAGAGATCGGTCATGGCTTTATTATGGATGACTATGTGTACAGTTATCCGCTCACATAAACGCAGAGCAGAAACGGCAGCAGACAGATGCAGTCGTTTTTTCTGCGCGAAAAGCTTGTGAAATTTTTGTCAATCATGAACAGGTGCTTTCTTTTTTCACGCTGAGAACTTAAAAATCTATAAAAACATATTATTTGCGCAAAATTACTTGAACAAATAAAGGTTTTGTGGTACAATAATAGGTAGTGTACGAGGCGAGTTCTGATCTTTCGCAGACGCAGAGACCGTCAGGTTCCGGTTGGCAGCGGAAAAAGCAGGGCATCTGTGTGGAAATTCGAAATTCACACAGGCTTTTCATCACAGGCTGCGGCAGCGGCAAGGGCTGCGGACAAGCAGAATGCTGGAAGCAGCATGTGAGAAACAAAGCAGCGTACAGACATTTGAGACATGACAGAAATGAACCGCAAGGAAAGAAAGTAGGTTAAAGAAGATGGAATATCGTATTGAGCACGACTCCATGGGCGAGGTCAAGGTACCTGCCGACAAGTACTGGGCAGCACAGACTGAACGCAGCCACGAGAATTTCCGTATTGGTGTGGGAATTGAAACCATGCCGAGAGAAATCACACATGCGTTTGGTATCCTGAAGAAGGCTGCTGCAATGGCAAACAATAAGCTGAAGCCGGAAAAGATGACAGATGAGAAGCTGGCTGCAATTTCTGCTGCCTGCGACGAGGTTATTTCCGGTTCTCTCAACGAGCATTTTCCGCTGGTTGTATGGCAGACAGGAAGCGGCACACAGTCCAACATGAACGCAAACGAAGTGATTGCAAACCGCGGCAATGAGATCGCAGGCGCAAAGCTGCTGCATCCGAATGATGATGTCAACATGAGCCAGTCCTCTAATGACACATTCCCGACTGCTATGCATATTTCCGCAGTGATCGCGATCGAGGACAAGCTGTTTCCGGCGATCGATCTGCTGGTAGATACGCTGAAGCGTCTGGAAAAGGAGAACGAGGGTATCGTAAAGAGCGGACGTACACACCTCCAGGATGCAACACCGATCTCCTTCACACAGGAAATCAGCGGTTGGAGAAGTTCTCTGGAGCGTGATAAGGAAATGCTCATGTCCTCCCTGCCGTATCTGAAGACACTGGCACTGGGCGGTACCGCAGTTGGTACAGGTCTGAATACACCGAAGGGTTTCGATACAGCAGTAGCAGACGCAGTATCCGAACTGACAGGCAAGGCATTTGTCACTGCGGAAAATAAGTTCCATGCACTCACCAGCAAGGATGAGCTGGTTTATGCACACGGCGCACTGAAGGCGCTGGCTGCTGATATGATGAAGATCGCAAACGATGTTCGCTGGCTGGCAAGCGGTCCGAGAGACGGTCTGGGCGAAATTTTCATTCCGGAAAACGAGCCGGGTTCCTCTATCATGCCGGGTAAGGTAAATCCGACCCAGTGTGAGGCTGTTACTATGGTTGCAGTTCAGGTTATGGGCAATGATGTTGCAGTTGGTATGGCTGCATCTCAGGGCAACTTTGAACTGAACGTATTTATGCCGGTATGCATTTACAACTTCCTCCAGTCTGCAAGACTGCTGGCAGAGTCCATCGTATCCTTCAACAACAACTGCGCATGCGGTATCCGTGCAAACAAGGAGAAGATGCACCACAATCTGCATAATTCTCTGATGCTCGTAACAGCACTGAATCCTTATATCGGCTATGAAAATGCTGCCAAGACAGCAAAGAAGGCATATAAGGACAACATCTCTCTGAAGGAAGCCTGCGTAGAATTGGGATTCCTGACAGCGGAGCGCTTTGATGAAGTGTTCCATCCGGAGCAGATGATATAAGTCGGTGCCGGGCTTAAATTTAAGGAAAGGTAGTTTTGCTATGACATTCAGTTATTTTCCTGGCTGTACACTGAGAACAAAGGCCAAGGAGCTTGACCGGTATGCTCGTATCAGCGCTGAGGCCCTGGGCTTCACGCTGGAAGAGATCCCGGACTGGCAGTGCTGCGGCGGTGTCTACCCGATGGCAAAGAATGAGATCGCTACCAAGCTTTCTTCCATTCGTGCCCTTGCATCTGCAAAGGAAAAGGGTCAGCCGCTGGTAACACTGTGCTCTGCCTGCCACAATGTAATCAAGCAGGTAAACAATGATATGCAGACAGACAGCGACATCGTCATGAAGGCGAACAATTATCTGAAGCTGGAGGAAGCATATCAGGGTGAAACAGAGGTGCTGCACTATCTCGAAGTGCTGCGTGATAAGGTTGGCTTTGACAACCTGAAGGCAGCGGTAAAGAATCCGCTCACAGGAAAGAAAATTGCCGCTTACTACGGATGTCTTCTGCTGCGTCCGGGCAAGGTAATGCAGATGGATAATCCTGAGAATCCGAAGATTCTGGAGGATTTCATCAAGGCGATCGGTGCAGAGCCGGTGCTGTATCCTCAGAGAAACGAGTGCTGCGGCGGTTATATGACAATGGAAGACAAGTCTGTTGCAGAATCCCGCAGCAGCAAGGTGATGAACAGCGCATCCGATAACGGTGCAGAGATGGTGATCACCGCATGTCCGCTGTGTCTGTATAATCTTCAGAAGAACAGCGGCAGTGAACTTCCGGTCGTATATTTTACCGAGCTGCTTGCACAGGCACTCGGATTAAAATAAGGAGGGGCAAAAATGGCAGATTTGAAAGAACAGGTTCTGACCACAAGCGGTGTGAATCCGCTCAAGTGCATGCGCTGCGGAAAGTGCTCCGGTACATGTCCGTCCTATGATGCAATGGAATACCATCCGCATCAGTTCGTATATATGGTGGAAAAGGGCGATATTGAAACACTCATGAAGTCCGAATCCATTTACAAGTGTCTCTCCTGCTTTGCATGTGTGGAACGCTGCCCGCGCGGCGTAGAGCCGGCAAAGCTTGTGGAAGCAGTCAGACTGGCTGTTGTCCGTCAGCAGGGACAGAATCATCTGAAGCCGGAACAGATTCCTGCAATGCTGGACGAAGAACTTCCGCAGCAGGCACTTGTCAGCGCATTCAGAAAGTACAGCAAATAAGGAGGCATAAGCAATGCGTAGAATTGGTGTTTTTGTATGCCACTGCGGTACGAACATTGCAGGTACTGTTGATGTAAAGGCAGTTGCCGAGGCGCTCGGTAAAGAGCCGGCAGTTGTATTCTCAACAGACTATCCGTACATGTGCTCAGAGGCAGGCCAAAACATAATCAAGGATGCAATCAAGGAATACAAGCTGGAAGGCGTTGTTGTA
>JAFURN010000038.1 GCA_017480865.1 Ruminococcus sp.
TATCGGTCAGAGCGTGAGGGAAAAGCTGACGCAGGTGCTGACGGACAAAACGCTGATTTCAGGCTATACGGAATCGCTCAGCGAAACGGAGCGAACGATTCTTTCGGATGCAGTGGAGCATGTGATCATGCGCCATGTAAACCGTACGGAAAAGAGTCTGACGGAACAGCTGTATTCTCTGACAGAGACAGAGCAGGAAGCCTTCTTTTCACATATGGCTGTTAAGCTGCTTGATTTTATGGAGATGCAGACACATACACAAATCGCACATCAGCTGCATTGCGTGCTGCAAAAAGAATCGCAAACCGTACAGCGGCTGACTGCCGTATGGAACGAAAAAATAAATGCAATAAAAATGCGGCGTTCTATTCGATCATCGATTTATCATTTTAAGGAAATCAATGAAAACGAATCCACGAAACAGGGCAGAACGCAATATTCAGAAAGTATTCCTGTGCGTTTTGTGCATCTGAGAAAACGCATGGAAAATATTGTGACGGAACTGCATGAGACAACATCACAGACAAGTTATATAGGAAATATCCGGTATCCCGATACAGAAAGCCCGGTACGGCAGATGCCCCATTCCTCGCTGCATTATGCTGCATCATCACCCTCTGTTTCTGATGAAGTAGCAGAGCAGCTGGAATCCCTGTCGCAGCAGGTGTATCTGCAAAAGCAGAGGCTGTCACAGATCGCACAGCAGAAACAGGAACGCAGACCTCCCGCACTCACTTCTATGGATATGGAGCGGATCGCAGAGGAGGTTATGCAGTATATGGACCGGAAATCTCATACGATCCGACGAAAAAACGGTATTTTTTGATGGAAGGAGGATGTAAGATATGGCATCTGTAAAGGCGGAGATTATTTATGAAACAGGCAAGAATCAAACAGCCTCTCTGCCCATTGTAATGGAACGGTATCATGTAGAGGAGCATAGTGCCTTGGGTGAAAGCGGACAGCATATCCTGAATATCCAGCAGAAGTCAAAAAACGAAATGCATGTTTCCTTTTACATTCTGACCTATCAGGGTGCTGTTCTGAAAAGTGACGGAACCTTCCAGGCAGAGAAAAGTGAGGATGTACGGGAAAAGGTTGCAGCTGTAAAAAAATTGCGGCAGGAACTTGCAGAACTGCACAGACAGCCTGTCTGCCGGATGCAGTGGGGAGAAGAACGTTTTTCTGGTGTTCTGGCTTCTCTTACATACCGATATACCATGTATGCAGAAAGCGGTATTCCTGTCCGTGCAAATTTTGAAGCGGTTTTTCAAGAGGCTGTTGATATTGATTCCGCACTTCAGAATGACAACACACCGCAGTCTCCGGACCGTTCCAAGTACCGTCCTGTTTATGAGAATACGCATCTTTATCAGATGGCGTATCAGGAGTACAATGACCCCGGCGCATGGCGCATCATTGCAGAGGCAAACGGCATGACCGATCCTCTGGATGTTACCCCCGGCATGATGCTGGTATTGCCGCCGCTGTAACAGGAAGGAGCTGCATATGGCAGATTTGATGAAATGTGCAAAGGCGGATTATAAGATACTTGCAGAGAGATATGATCAGTTTCGTGTGCCGGCGGCTCGTGTTACGATTGACGGACGGCAATTCAGTACAGTAACAGCAAAGCTTTCTTCGGGAAGCGGTGCTCTGCTGATTCAAAGTCTTGAGGCGGATCTGTATCATGAAGAGGCAAGCTGTGTGCGGATCGTTCTCACAGATGTATACGACAGAGAAGGCAGCAGCTTTCAGGATGCAGCTTCACTCGGGTCTTCCTGCAAGGCGGAAATCGGATATGGGTCGGTTTTCCATGAGATATTCAGCGGCTATGTGGGCGAAGTGCAGTATCGGTATCGGGAGACGCTGCAGGAAATCAGCATTACAGCGTTTGATGCCATTACGCTGATGTCGCTGCATTACCGTTCCCTCTATTATACGGAGAAAAAATGCTCCGATGTTCTGAAAACGATTCTTTCGGATTACAGTAAGATTCTGTCCATAGGCAAGGTGGACGCCTCTGGTGATCAGGAATTCCCTGTGCTTTCCTGCCACGGAAGAAGTGATTTTGCATATATCCGTGAGATACTCTGTCCTTATGCCGGAAAGGAGTTTTATATCTTCAACGGTAAGGCGTATTTTCAGCCGGTAAAGGACAGAAACCAAACACCGTGCATTGCATTGCAGCTGGGAAGGAGTCTGTTTGATTTCAGCCTGACTGCGGGTTACGGAAATATTGAAATTTCAGCAGCTGGATTTTCCAGAACGGACCATGAGACAGCCGTACTGGAGAAAGCCACCGGGAGGACAGATTTTTCACAGAAGAGTGCTGTTTCCCAGGCGCAGAAGCAGTATTTCCCTTGCATGCAGCTTGCTGATACAGCCTCTGCAAAGCTTTATGCTGCTTACTTTGCGGAGGATTGTATCGCGGCCTGTCAGACGGGAGAAGGCACCTGTACCGGATTGCCGGAGATCGTTCCCGGGCGATGCATAGAGATATATGGGATTCAAAAGGAATATGACAAGAAAAAATTCTGGGTCAGCAGCGTTCATCATCATCTGAACCAAAGCGGTTTCCGGACGAGATTTCAGATAAAGGGATGGTTTTAGCATATGATGCACATGGAACGATATGGCACACTTTACTATGGAAAGGTGCTGCAGAATAAGGATGATAAGCATCCCAATCAGCTGAAGGTGAAGCTGCGTACCGCCTATGAGGACGGCAGCAATGAAGTCTGGGCACGGTTTCTGACACCTTATGGCGGAACAAAGTATGGACAGCATACGCTCCCGGAAATTGAATCCGAGGTGCTGGTTGCTTTTGTTGGTGCTGCCGGTGAGCTTCCCATTGTTCTGGGATGTGTTTATGTGCAGGAGCAGGATCTTCCGGAGGGGGTTACCGATCAGGACAATCTTGTAAAGGTACTGCGCACCAAGGGCGGTAACAGTATTATTGCCAATGATGCGGAAGGCAAGGCGTCGGTTACAGTGAAAACGGCGGGCGGTCTGACTGTATGCATGGAGGATGAGAAGCAGCTGATAACCGTCCAGGACAACAGTGGAAAAAATAAGATTCTGATCAACGAGAAGGATGGCAGTATTACGGTTCAGGCGGCAAAGATCTTCACATTGAAAATCGGAGAGAAGGCAGTCTTTACGGCTGACAGCAGCAGTATTACTGAGAAAAATACAAAAATAACCATACAGGCTGACAGCAGTCTGGAAGAGAAGGGCGCGCAGCTGAAGCTTTCCGGGCAGACTGTCGATGTCAGTGCAACGGCACAGGCAAATATCAGTGCAAGCGGTGTGATGCAGGTCAAGGGAAGCATCCTGAAGCTGAACGGCTGAGAGAGGAACAGACAATGGCAGGTACAGAAAAAGCTTTTCTGGGAACCGGATGGCGGTTTCCCGTTTGTGTGGATCCCCGGACCGGGCGCATCCGTACAGCTTCCTATGAGGAGGATATTGCGCAATCGATTCGTCTGATATTATCCACCCGGAAGGGCGAGCGTGTCATGCAGCCGGAATTCGGATGCGATCTGCATCGTTATCTGTTTGCCAACATTCAGGAGGAGCAGATCGCTGAGATTCGTTACTGTGTTAAGGAAGCACTCCGCAAGTGGGAGCCTCGTATCATAGAGGTACAGATCCGGGTCAATACGGAGAAGCTGCAGAACAGTATTTTACAGCTTGAAATACAATATACGGTACGTGCAACCAATACACCGTATAATCTTGTATATCCGTTTTATATTTCAGAAGGAACATAAGGTAGCATCGCATAAAGCGTGCCTGACGGCTCTGCACGTCATCTGACGAAAAACTGAGTTCGTATTTGACGTACAGTCTTTATGCGGTATTATCATAAGAAAAACGGCAGTGCCGGAAAAGAGGTGAGACAATGCAGATTCCCGTACTGGATCCCAGAAAGGAAAAGGATATTTTAAAAGCTATACAGAATCTGGCAGAGAGTTATACACCGGAATGGAAGGTCGATTTTTCCAATCCGGATGCTGGTGCAGCGATTGCTGCAATTTTTGCCCAGATGCATATGGGTACGATTCACCGGCTGAACCGCACCGCAGAGAAAAACAGAACTGCATTCTGTAACTTTATCGGTACAGAACTGAGTCCCTCCGAGCCGGCATCGGGATATGTACAGTTCGGACTCTCTTCTGAAGTACCGGATAAACAGGTACTTGTTCCTGCGGGAACAGTAGTCACTGCGGATATGCCGGAGGATGAAATGCAGAATTCCGGCTTCACAACGCTGGATGATATCTGCGTTACCAATGCTGCTGTTCAGCATATCTTTATGACAGACGGAAGTGCAGACACCATTCATCATGTGTATGATGGGGATCTGCAGGAAGAACCGCCTCATTTTATACTGTTCCATGGAGAAACATCCAACAGGAACCAGCATATTGTCTGGATCGGCTGCCGCAGCGGTATGCTGAATCTGAGGGAAACAGGGGATCTGCAGCTTATTTTTCCGGAAAAGGAAAAGCAGGACGGACATTCCCTTGCAGAGCGTCTTGAACGTGTTTATCTGAACGGTCAGCTTCGGATTTCCTATCTTGCAGAAACAGATTGGATTCCTTTTATAGACTGCATCGCAGAGCAGGATACGCTGTATCTGAAGAAAAAACCGGAACAGCCTTCTTTTGCAAAGGGTATGCTTCATGGAGAGAATGCTTACTGGATTCGCCTGGAACTTCAGGATATCCGTGCGCTTCCGGATGCCAGAACCGACAAAGTATTGTTTTCTGTTTCGGGAGATGCCATTCTCCCGGATGTGCAGATTACCAAGCAAGGAAATGCAGACGATATCTGGTTCTATCCGTTTGGGGAGGAACCAGCAGTTTATGATGCCTTCTACATTGCATCAGACGAGGTGCTTTGCAAGGCAGGCGCACAGATCTCTATGCAGTTTACTATGGAGTATGTACCGCTTCCCCAGAGAAAGAAGACAGAGAAGCCAGTCACGGACTGGAAAATGATCATGAAGAAATCCGATATCCGTATTGAGGAGGACGCAGTTGCCTTTATCAAGCAGGTATCATGGGAATATTTTAATGGGAGGGGCTGGAAAACACTCCCGTGCAGCACAGAAATGAAAAAGGTGTTTTGTCCCATAGACGGCAAGAGAACCTATCAGCTGGAATTCACCTGTCCGGAGGATCTGCAGCCCGTTATCGTAGAGGCGGAGGAACGGCGTTTCATCCGTGCCCGTATTCTGAATATGGAACATACCTATCAGATCAACACGATTTACCGCGCGCCGTTGCTTTCTGGTGTTGTGTTCCGGTATCGCTGTGCATCGCCTCGTATTCCGGACTGTGTAATGACAGAGAACCATATGGTGCTGAGACACTGGAATGTACGGGAGCCTGTTGCATTGTTTACCGATTTGCCGCATAAGGAGCCTTCTCTGTATCTGGGGCTGTCGGCACCTCTGGAGGGTGGTCCCTTCCGGCTGCTGATCGCCCTGAAAAAGCAGATGAGCGGACGGATGCCGGAATTGCGATGGGAGTATCTATCAGCAGAGGGTTGGAAACGTCTGCATTGCTATGATGATACCGGGCAGTTTGGACATACAGGGTTTGTGACGATCAGCGGAAATACCGGCTTTCAGAAAGCGGAACTGTTTCAGAAAAAGCTGTATTGGATCCGTATTACGGATGTGGATTCTGCTTACAGTACAGGAGATGCAAGAACGTTCCGACCTGCTGTTTTCCGTATGGATATGAATTGCACTGAGGTACAGAACTGGCAGGCTGCACCGGCTGAATACTTCGGTATGGAGACAGCAGTGCCGCATTACACCTGTGCTTTGTCCCGGAAAAATATATGTACAGCCGATGTATGGGTCAACGAGATCACCTTACATGGTGCAGATAAAATCGAACAGCTTTGCCAGGCTGGCATAGCAGATCCGGAGTACGATGCTTACGGTGTTTTGCAGCGAGTCTGGGTAAAATGGACCGCAGTGGAGCAGTTTTATGATTCCGATGCAGAGGATCGTCATTATCGTATCGACCGCAACGAAGGTGTTGTGTTATTCGGAGACGGCGTACATGGCAGGATCCCATGCAGCGGAAAAGGGGACTGCATCCGGGTTCGCTTTACAACAGGCGGAGGCAGCAGCGGCAATCTTCCGGCTGGAAAAATCACCGGCAGCCAATATGCGCTGGGACTTGTGACGAAGATCACCAATCCGCTTCCTTTTTCCGGCGGAAACGATATGGAGCAGATGACAGTTGCCCTCAGACGTGCAGCGAATGACTTCCGGAACGGGGGATGCTGTGTCACGCTGCAGGATTATGAACATCTTGCACAGCGGATCGAACGGAGTATTCTGAAGGTGAGATGTGTTGCCGGATATAATGCAGATGGTGAGAAGGAAACGGGGAGCGTGACTCTTCTGATCATGCGTTCGGATTTTACAAAAGAAGGTATTCATTTTTATCAGATACGGGAAAAGCTTCTTCGTGAGATGAACCGCAGGCGGGCGGTCTCTCTGACACCGGGAAGCTGCTATATTACGCATCCCCATTATGTGAAGATCTGCGTGACGGCAGAACTGCTTGCAGCAGACATCGGAAGGGCTTTTCGCATCAAGGAGCAGGTAATGCAGAGAATTACAGCATTTCTGCATCCTATCACCGGCAATTTTGATGGAAAGGGCTGGGAGATCGGAGTGCTGCCGCATATCCAGCAGATTGAAAATGC
Source organism: Ruminococcus sp. (assembly GCA_017480865.1). Taxonomy (GTDB): domain Bacteria; phylum Bacillota; class Clostridia; order Oscillospirales; family Ruminococcaceae; genus Ruminococcus_C. The sequence continues at coordinate 6,742 of JAFURN010000038.1, forward strand.
AATTCGTACAGTAAGTGGGGTTTCCTATGTGAAAAATATTATGGTGCGCGGATTTTCCGCCAAGGAGCATGAGCAGAATGAGATTGATCTGAATCATCTGCCAGCGGTCAGTGCGTTTTTTGTTGCAATCAGCGGCAATCATGAGATACAGATTGAAACAGGCATACAGTAAATAAAAAGGAAAGGAGCTGACGGCAATGCTTCCGGTTTTGAATCTGGATGATGAAATGTATGAGGAGATTCTGCAATATGCCAAGAACCGTATACCGCTTTTTTATCCGGAATGGACGGATTACAATGCACATGACCCGGGTATTACATTTCTGGAGTTGTTTTCCTGGCTGAAGGAGGCACAGCAGTTTTACCTGAATCACATGGATGCCTCTATGCAGCCGAAATTTCTCCAGCTTCTGGGGACAGCCTGCCGTCGGTGCCGTCCGGCTTCAGCGAACATTGTTCTGCAGGGAAAGCAGAGCGGAACACTTTTGCAGGGTACGCCTTTTTATGCCGGAGATATCTGTTTTACCTTAACAGAAACCTGCGAGTTTTTTGACGGTAAAATATCGTCGCTGCAATCCTCAGAAGGGAAACAGTTTACTCTGGCGCACAGAGAATTTCAGGAATTTCAGTTTTACCCCTTCGGACATCTGCCCAAAGCTGGTGATTGCTTTGCAGTACAGTTTGATCAGCCGCTTTCCGGATGCAGTCAGATATCCCTGTATTTTTCGGTGTATAATGCGTATCCGGTCCGGCGCAACCCCATGCAGGAGGGATATCGTTATCTGGCGGAACTGGAGGTACAGGCGCAGACAGCACATGGCTGGGTTTCATGCAGCATTGAGAAAGATGAGACAGGTGCATTTACGGCTTCCGGACGAATGACACTGCGCATGGAGCAGCCGGAAACTGTATCCGGCGTTCGCTTTTTGCTGAAGCGTGTATATTATGATGTAGCCCCTATGCTGACCGGGATCTCCATGCAGATGCTTCCGGCGGTACAGACAGAGTCAAAGGCAGTTTGCAGTATGATACAGAAAATACAGCATATTTCCGAAACTGTGTGGCAGGCGGAACTGCCTCTTACCTACGCAAATGCCAATTGGGATACGCAGTATCTGATTTCTGACGGAACGGGCTATTCTCTTGCGGAAAAGGACTCTGTGCAGGCAGAAATACAGGGCAGAAGGATTCTGCTTACGATAAAATCAGAGGTTCCGGTTCAGGAAATTCTTGCGGTCAGTGCAGAAGCGCAGGCACATGCGCTTTTGCATCCGGCGGCAGGTGACGGATTTCCCTATCAGGAATACGATCTGCAATGTACGGATTTATATTGTGATGATTTTCAGCTTCTGGTGTACGATTCCTTTTACGGGAAATGGCATCTTTGGAGACAGGTGGATTCTCTTTTGGAGGCAGGACATCTGGATCGTGTGTATGAACTGGACTACAAAAAAGGGATTCTTCGTTTCGGTGACGGTATGCATGGCAGTATGCCTGGGGGGCAGCTCTGGATCATTGCTCTGTCCCGTACCTATGCGGAGGAAGGAAATCTTCGGGGCGGCATGATAACATACAGCCCGGCTCCGGAATCAATATGGAAATCCGCGTCGTATGAGAATGCATCCGGCGGTGCAGCTGCGGAAACACCGGAAGAATGTTATTTTCGCAGCCGCAGAGAGCATCGTCTTCCGGAACGGGCAGTAACACTGGAAGACTATGAGCGTCTGGTTTGTGCAGCGCCGGGTCTGATGATCCGCAGCTGCCGGATTCAGCCGGGTGCAGATGGCAGCAACAGTGTGCGCATTGCCGTAGAGCCGTATACAGGTATGAAAATGGCTGAGCCGAATCCTGTCTATGCTTTTAATCTGCTTCGTTTTCTGGAAAGCCGGCGGCTGATCGGTACGCAGCTTCAGCTGCAATTTCCCCAGTATGCCGAAATCCGGATCTATGCTGCTGTCTATGTACAGTCTCATAGTACGGATGCGGAACAGAAAATCAGACAGACGCTTGAGAATCTGTTTGCAACAACCTATCACGTATTTGGAAAGCCTGTCTTGTACAGTGCAGTTTATGCAGAGATCGATCTGCTCAAGGAGGTACGGAGCATCCAGACCCTGATGCTTCAGTGCCGCAGTGACCAGGTGAAGATCAGTCAGAGCGGAGATCTGATTCTTCCGGATAATGGTATCGCTTATCTGAGTGATATTGAAATTAAGCTTATATCTTCCATATAAAGGTGGTGTGACCATGCGTCAGCGGGCGAGGTATTATCTTTTTAATCAGTATTCTCATTTCGGACGAGGTGTATTTTCCAATATAACCGGAAATGACAACGGGCTTTTTCTTACAGATTCTGCAAAGGGAACCGGTTTTTACTTTTCCGATCTTCTTGACAGTACAGAGCGTCAGAAAATATGGAGACGTGCAGAGCTGACTGCTGCATGGTATCCCAATACTGCCGTTATTGTGACCTTTTATGCAGCAGATCGCCTGGAGTGTGTCTGCGGAGCGCATTCCTGTACCATCCGGGATGTTCTGTTTGATACAGAACTGCTGCCGGAGGAGAAAGAAGCTTTTTTTGCGTCCTATCCCCATCAAAGCTGCATCAACCGGAAGGATATCATGCTTATGGATGTAAAAGGGCGGTATCTCTGGTATTCTATCCGCATACAGGGGGATGGCATGAACCAACCATCTGTATCCGCTCTGAAAATCTGGCTGGACCAGGCGGACTGGCTGTCCTTTCTGCCGGAGGTGTATCGTTCCGATCGGGACGGAGCTGATTTCACCATGCGCTTTCTTAGCATATTTCAGAATCTCTATGAGCAGATGAATGAACAGATCACACTGCTTCCCAAGCGATATGATATTGAAAAAACAGACCGCGTTTTTCTGGAGTGGATTTCCAGCTGGATGGGAATGGATACACAGGATCTATGGGATGATCAACAGCTTCGTCAGCTGCTGCATCGTGCAGTAGATTTATACAGAAGAACGGGCACAGCAGAGATGATAGCGGACATTGTACAGCTATATACACAGGTGCGTCCCATGCTGCTGGAAAATTATTTTGCATCTGATCCGCGGGATGCGGTCCGTGCATGGAAGAGCGGAGACTTTGAACGGAACCCCTTTGCTTTTACAGTGATTCTGCCCAACCACGCAGTCCGGTCGGAAGCACAGCATAAGGCACTGCTGCGAATTTTAAATACAAGCAAACCCGCGCACATGCGCATGCAGCTGATATTTATAGAGCCGGAATGGCTGGAGGATACACAGCCGGTGATGCCGGGCGGTATTCGTCTGGACGGACGCTCTGCACTAACAAAAAGGAGGGAAAGCGAATGAAGAATCTGCAATACTTTCCATTTGAGCGGAATCATTATTATTACGGAAAATTTCTTTCTGCGGATGATTTCTACATGGAACAGAAGTATGTGAATGACAAGCATCGTTTTATCAATCGTTTTTTGCATGGCGCCGGTGTGATTTTCGGAATGTCTGTTACAGCAGCAGATGAAAGGATGCTTGCGGTTCAGCCAGGTGCTGCACTGGACTTTTCCGGAAGAGAGATCATCATAGACAAGCCGCTTTTATTGGCGCTTTCTTCCATTGACGGTTATCGTGCAGATGCACGGACCTCCTCATTCTATCTCTGCTTGGAATATGATGAATATCATCATATGGAATCCGAAAATGCGGAAAAGAACTATGATACAGAACAATATGACAGCGTGACAGAACGATACCGGTTCTTTCTCACAGAGACGGAGCCGCCTTATGCAGAGAACATGGTGCGGCAGTTTTATCAGCGTACGGAATGCATCTACCGCAGCGAGGTCTATACCGTTTTTCAGACCTTACCGGTTATGGCAAAGAGCAGCGGAAGCATACCGCTTCTTGTAAAGGTGCGGCGTCATATGCAGAATGCTGCTGTAGATTTTTCCTATCAGCTGCGTTTGACAGGACTCAGACATAAGGATAGCCGTATTGTTACAGTTTCCTATGACAGCCGCATGCAGCCTATGCATGGCGATGAGGTGATCCTGCGATATGACCTGGAGGTTCTTCTGCATGCGGATGGTGAAACCGGCAGTGCAGAAACGATTGCAGACTCCTTTGCCAGCGGCAAGGCAGATATGCAGGAAAATGGTTTTTCTCCCTGCCGGATGCATACCGAAATTGTTACGGGTTCCTATGAACAGCAGCTTTTACGAAAATTCCGCAGTGATGGAATGCAGTATATTATGAATGAAAGTGTTTGTCAGCCGTCCATTTGTCTTGCCAAGCTCTATGTAGAAGAAGAGGATGGAAGACATCGGATTCTTAGTGTTGAGCGAATGCCCTTTCAGCAGTACGTGTTCAGCGGTCTGGCAGCTGAATTTCTGGATATGCTCCGGAAGGAGGAAACGCAGGAACAGCATGCATTTATGCAGAGTCTCCCCATGGGCGGAATGAGCGATGCTGAAAGGATCCGTGAGCAGTATGCAGTTTCTTCCGGTATTGCAGAGATCGCAATGCCTATGGGCGGACGTGTGGGACAGTGCTTTTATTCGGAGCCGATATCCCATGGACTCGGAATCGGACAGACTGCGATCACACTGGGGCTGGTGAACAGCGACACAGAAACAGTTTACGGCGATACCCGTATTTTTTCCAGCAGCAGAAAGAATATATGTGCAGATCTTGCTGCAAAGCTTGACCCGGAAAAAGGAACCTTTATTGTGGGAATGCGTCTGACAGAGCCGGCGGTCTCCACGAAAGTGCAGATTCACTGGACAGCCGTACACAGTCATATTGCGGAAACAGCAGACAGCATACCAAGATTGCTGATCAAGCCCAGCATGATGGAGATCAGTGTAATGGAAACTGTTACCTTTGAGGCAGTATTTGAAAATTGTCCCAAGCAGTCCGTGCAATGGTCTGTACGGGAGGGCGCACGAGGCGGCATCATAACGGGCGGCGGGGCTTATACTGCACCGAATACGCCGGGTGTTTATCAGATTCTTGCCAGAACAACAGAGGAAAACAATCCTTTGCAGGCTTCTGCATTTGTTGTAGTGCGCAATTTATAAAAACGAACGGAGGAAGGAAGAGAGATGATGCAATGCTGATTCGTACATTAAACCGTACACTGCATGTCCTGCAGGTTGTGCAGGAAACGGAATCCATTGCTGTATATGTCTGTACAGATATCATGGAGCAGGAGCAGTCGCTGTATCTTTTAAATGTTTTTTTGCAGGATACTTTATATGATACGCTCATTCCTCTCTTTCTGCAGCAGGAGCGCAATCTGCATTTTTCGGACTACATAGAGAGTTTTTCACTGGAGGGTGTGCTTTATCTTCTGTTTCGTTTTGAGAAAGGAAAGCAGCTTTTTGAAGCGGCAGAAAAAGCATCACTGGAGCAGCGTCTGGAGTACGGAAGGATGCTGACAGAGCGTATGGTGCTTCAGGATATGGAGTTTGCCGTTCAGTGTGCTGTGCTTCGTCCGGAATGTCTGCTTCTGACGGAGGACGGGACTGTACAGTTCTGCTATAACCTTTCCGGATTTTCCACAGACGAACTGCCGGTATTTCATGATGTGGAAATGGCATATCTGGAGATTCTGAAAAAACTCTTTCCGACAGAACTGGAAATGAAATATTCGGATGAACTTCCTGTACTTTGCAGGGCATTGATGGACGGCGGAAGATATGAATCGTATGCAGATTTATATGCTGCATACGGCATGTTGTATAACGAACTGAAGGAAAAGCAGGATCATCTGGTTTCCAAAAGATACCGGTTTCAGCTTTGGGAGAAGATCAAAAAGAATTTTCCGAAAATACGGAATGTATTGCTTCTGCTTCTGGGCGGAGCAGCCGCCGTTTTCCTGTTGTATCAGCTTTTTTTCAGTGATACGCAGACAGAGGAATCTGTACCGATCACGCAGATCGGAACATTGGTGATACGGGAAAATCAGCCGCTTCAGACGGAAACAACGACCAGCGAACAATTACAGTCAGAATAAAAGGGGTGTGTTTCATGCAGCATTTTTCGTTTAAGAATATGATACAGTATATGGCGTCATCGATGCTGCAAATGATTCAGGCGCCGTTTCAGAATCTGGTCGGACGTTTTCGTTCTATGACGAACGAGCGGTATCTTTCTTATAAGATCACAACAGACTTGAGGGCTGGACTGAAAAAGAAAGCAGGAACCAAAGAGAAGTCAACAGCGAATTATATTGCAGTCGGAAATTTCTATATTTCCAAGATGATGCTTGTTATCATTCTGCTTCTTCTGATTCTGGTCCCTCTGATCTGTGTGAAATGGGCATATCCGCTGATCCGTTCTCATTTTCTCACATGGGAGGTACCGGTTTATGAAAAGACGCTTGCGGGCTATAACGGTAAGGTGAAGCTGCTTTCCTCCGAAGGAAATGTATTATTTCAGGGCAGTCTGGAAAACGGACGCATTAACGGAGATGGTACGCTTTATGATTATTTCGGCAATCTGCTGTATCAGGGTGAATTTGAGGATGAGCAGTATTCCGGAACGGGGGAGAGCTATTATCTGAATGGCACCGTGCAGTATTCAGGCGGATTTTCCATGAATCGTTATCATGGCATGGGAATTCTCTACCGGGAAGACGGCAGCCGGCTGTATGAGGGTGAATTCGCAGGCGGCATGTATGAGGGCAGTGGCATCCTCTATGCTGCGGATGGTTCTGTCCTGTATCAGGGCGGATTTGCAGATGGCAGCTACGAAGGAGAAGGAAAGCTTTATGAAAACAATATCCTGATATATGAGGGCAGCTTTTCCTCCGGTGTACGAAGCGGCGAAGGGATTGAATACCAGAATGGCGAGATCATCTATCAGGGCATATTTGAAAATGGCCTGCTCAAGGAAGGAGCCGCTGAGATTTACAGTCAGGACGGAACGTACCTGCTCTACAGTGGAAGCGTTGCTGATTTTATGTATGATGGGGAAGGCATCCTGTATCATGCATCCGGTATCGTACAGTACAGCGGTACCTTTAGAGCCGGAAAATATGACGGTACGGGAACGCTCTATTATGCTGACGGAACAGAGCAATATACAGGAAGCTTTTCGGAAGGCAGCTTTGATGGAGCAGGAAAACTCTATCAGGAGGATGGCAGTCTTCTCTATGATGGTACATTTGCAAAGGGGCAATATGACGGCGAAGGTGTTTTGTATGCAAACGGTGTGCCGGTTTATACAGGAACCTTTTCGGAGAACCGTCCCACCGGCGCTGGTACAGGTGTATCTTACTATGAAAGCGGTGCTTTGCAGTATTCCGGTGAAATGAAAGACGGCGTATTTGAGGGTGAAGGCATTCTGTATGCTGAAGATGGTACTGTGCAGTATGCAGGCGCTTTTGTATCGGGACAGTTTGAAGGCGATGGAATCTACTATGAAAATGGAAAACGGATATATACCGGAAGCTTTTCAGGAGGATTTTACAGCGGTGAGGGACGTCTGTATGATGGACAGACCGGTAACCTGCTCTATGAGGGCGAGTTTCATGAGGGCGCATTCAACGGAACCGGTACGCTCTATGATGCAGGAACCAGAATCCCTGTTTATGAGGGAACCTTCCGTGACGGCATCTATGACGGCACCGGTGTTTTATACGATGCAGGAACAGGTGCCAAGCTTTATGAGGGAGATTTTCTGTTGGGTGAGATCTATGGTCATGGAATTCTCTACGATGCAGAAACAGGTGCTATGATCGTGGAAGGTGAATTTCGCAACGGCGTACTGCTTTCTGTAGAGGAAATGAAGGAAGAGGAAACAACGTAAAGGAGCAGATTATGGCAGATTATACAATCATTTCCTCCGTCAGCCGTGCGATTCTGAAGCTGCTGGAGGAAAAAATGGTACCGCAGGTTCTCAGGAATGCAGAGAGTATTGCGCTCTGCAGTCCTGAGGAGAAGGGCAATATGCAGCTTTATGTGTATCTTTACAATATTGAGGAATGCAGAGAACTTGCACAGGATAATCAGCGCTATGGCATGGGAAGCTACATGCAGGGGCAGGATTCGAGATTTTTGTATCTCCATTATCTGTTCACAGCGGCTTCTTCCAGTGAGATCCAGTACCGTGCGCTGGAGGAACAGAATATTCTTGGAAAAGTCGTTCAGATCTTCAATGATTATCATTCGCTGGTGGTTCCTGATTTTTCCGGACAGAATCGTCCGCCGGAGCGTGGAATCCCCATTTCTATGATCAATCTGACGCAGAATGAGATCAGCAAGATCTGGAGCGGTTTGCAGCTGAAGCATCATCTGGCACTGTTTTATCGTGTGGGACCAGTTGAACTGGAATCCGAGCATCTGACGCCTATTTCCAGAGTTGTGGATGCAGATTTTACTGTGGGAGAGAATGATATTATATGAAAACAGATATAACACTTTCCTTTTCATTGAGCAGTGTCATACAATTGGTGGATGAGCATACCAATCAATACATTCAGAGCGGAAAGGCGAGGATCTATACAAGCTGCCCCACAAAGGTGGTACAGAAGGAAAATGGGATCTATGTTTTTCTGAATGCAGAAAGTCCGGAGTTTCAGGTGCGTGTGGAGCTGCCGGCGTACCGCTTTGAAATACGTATGCTGAAAAGAAGCAGTCTGGACAATATCATACCGGTGCGAATGACGCCGAAGAATTTAGGCATATGGACACTTCAGAACCGGGATGTCACCTACTTCAGCGGCATTGCACAGCCAGAGTCCTATGTTCGTCTTCTGTGTCCGGTGCGTTACTGTCAGATACGCTTTTGCAAGCAGCTGCGTGACGGGAGAATTCTCATGGAAAGCAGCAATTTCCTGTATGCAGCAACAGGGCGCAGCCTGCTTCTCAGAGACAAGGCTGGCAGAACAGAATTGATACAGACTGCTGTTGACAAGGTGTATCTGTCAGAGCGATATTTCGTATCGGCAGCACCGCTGAAGATTGTTTCAGCGGAGGATATCATAGAGATTCAGCCTGTATTCTGCGCACGTGCAGATGCCGAAGGAAATTACATCATTGCGGTGGAAGAGGCAGAAGAAAAGGAAATATTCCTGATAGAGGAAGACGGCACGTCAGAGTCCGTAACAGCTGTATCCTCTGAGGCAAAGCCGAATCTGAAACAAGTTCAGAAAAGCAGGAGGGATGGATGATATGGGATTTTGTATCTGCGGCGGTGCGTCTATGATGTGTACCTTTGGTACAGTTCCGTCCCTGCTGAACATATTGCCGACCTATCGGGTGCTGCACACGATGCCGGTTGCAACGATTATGGATAATAAGCCTATGGTGAATATCATGCCCTTTGGAATGTGTGTTGCACCGAATCATCCGGTACCGCCTGTAACGCTTGTGCCCTTTGCGGGTGTTCCGACTCCGGCAAGACCTTGTACACCGGTAACACCGGCACCATGGGTGCCTGGTTCACCGACTGTTCTTGTGGGGAATTATCCGGCACTGAATAACAGCAGCTGTCTGATGTGTGCAAATGGCGGACAGATTCGATTTACAACATTCGGACAAACAACAATTATGGTTCCCTGAATGTGAGAGACCTGCAAATAAAAGTCAATCCCTAAAAGTAGTGATTTACAAATAATTCACAATTAAAAAATGACACGACAATAAGACCGCCGAAGCGGTCTGAAAATCAAAATGCAGTTGAACCCGACCGGCAACCTTGACAGA
>JAFURN010000039.1 GCA_017480865.1 Ruminococcus sp.
AAAATGCACTTGACAGAAACAAAAAAGCTGCAAGCGGTATGTTTCTTTTTCTCGGAAGTATCCGGGATATCTGCCTGATATGATCGGGGTTGCTGTTTTTATAATAGAAACATATATATTTCCCCTGCAAAACCGCATCCGGACTTATAATATGTTTTTTATATCTTGCATTGTCAACATGATAAACCACAGTATATTCCCAAAGATCGCCCGGTTCACGCCCAGTACGAAACCGTATCGCCTTTTCCGGAACCCTTTTCATACTCACAATTTCTGCATTGATTTTTGTCCATTCGGATCGATTGAATTTCCGCCTGTTCATTCTGTAAAAAAGATTCCAGCCGAATTCCAGCCCACAGATCAACAATAGCAAACTCAAACCAAAGAAAAGTACAAATACCAAAACAAAAATGATTCTTACACCAATATCCATTTTCCGTGCTGTCTAAAAAACTTTGTATTATTAAGAGAACAAGAGTTTGCAGCACCCTTGTTCTCTTATTAAGCCAATTACTTGTTCGCGATTACATCAACGCCCGGCAGAACCTTGCCTTCCAGATATTCCAGAGAAGCGCCGCCGCCTGTGGAGATGTGGCTCATCTTGTCAGCAAAGCCCAGCTGCATAACAGCTGCTGCGGAGTCGCCGCCGCCGATGATTGTGGTAGCATCTGTTTCAGCCAGAGCCTGCGCAACAGCGATCGTGCCCTTTGCCAGAACCGGGTTCTCGAATACGCCCATCGGGCCGTTCCATACTACAGTCTTAGCAGACTTTACAGCCTCAGCGAACAGAGCCTGTGTCTCTGTACCGATATCCAGACCCATCTTGTCAGCCGGGATCTCGCAGGACTTGCAGATCTCGATCTCGATCTCAGCGTCGATCGGATTCGGGAATTCAGCTGTGATAGCTGTATCAACCGGCAGCGGGATCTTCTTGCCGAGAGACTCAGCCTTTGCCAGCATTTCCTTGCAGTAGTCGATCTTCTCATCATCAACCAGAGAAGTACCGATAGAACCGCCGTTTGCCTTGATGAAGGTGTAAGCCATACCGCCTCCGATGATCAGTGTATCGCACTTTTCCAGCAGGTTGGAGATTACGTTCAGCTTGTCAGCAACCTTAGCACCGCCCAGAATTGCAACGAACGGTCTTTCCGGAACCTCTACAGCATTACCGAGATACTGGATCTCCTTCTGCATCAGGTAGCCTACAGCTGTTGTATCTACAAACTTTGTAACGCCGGCTGTGGAAGCGTGTGCTCTGTGCGCAGAACCGAAAGCATCCATTACGAATACATCAGCGATAGAAGCCAGTTCCTTGCTGAATTCTTCGCCGTTCTTGGTTTCTTCTGCTCCGCGGAATCTTGTGTTCTCAAGAACGATGATCTCGCCGTCGTTCATAGCGTCAACAGCAGCCTTTACGGTGTCGTCAACTACAACGTCAGAAGCAACGAAGGAAACCTTTGTATCAACCAGTTCAGCCAGTCTTTCAGCAGCAGCCTTCAGAGAGAACTTAGCCTCCGGACCATTCTTCGGCTTGCCCAGGTGAGAGCACAGAATAACCTTGCCGCCGTCTGCAACCAGCTTCTTGATGGTCGGCAGAGCTGCCTGGATTCTGTTATCGTTTGTGATAACGCCGTCCTTCATGGGAACGTTGAAGTCAACTCTTACGAGAACCTTCTTGCCCTTTACATTGATATCTTCTACTGTAACCTTGTTTAAACCTGCCATTTGATTTGACATCCTTTCATGTTAAAATACCAGTATTTGCGGTGCGCTCGCACCAAACATATATATTGTACACCATTTTATCTGATTTTGCAAGGGCTAATCCGATTTTTTTGAAATTTTCCGAAAGAATTTGTTCCGACGCAATCCCTGATTTTTATATATTTCACACAAAAATAAAAAGCGGTCCTTTGCAGACCGCTTTTTTGCTTTAGTGATACGCCACGATAAATCCGCCCATATTGTCACCGGAAATGGTGTACTCCTGACAGCTGGGAATGTTGATCACAGTGCCGCCTATGGGAGACAGTTCCACATAGAATACCGTCCACACTGCACTGCCTGTGTCCACATTCAGCGGACTGGTTGACGGATAATCCTTGAGTTTTGCCACATATTCCTCCAGGCACAGATCATTCTTGTACATATATGCAGAATGCGGCATTCCCACATAGTGGAAGGTATATGCACGGGGATTTACGCCGGTATAATCGATCTTGCCGTCGGGATAACGCACAACAAAGCCGAAATCCGCTGCATGCTCTGTGATCCATGCATAATCACCGCTGGGAACATAGTAGCTGGACATACCGCTGTCAGGATAGATACAGAGATCCAGAGAACGTGCTGTATGGTAATCAGAATAGCCGCCCGGGAAAATCGAACTGCCGTTCGAATAGCGTGTCTGCTGATCCAGCTTGCTGCGGTAACCGCTTGTCACCTGAATATCATCGTTTCCGTAAATGGTGCTGAACTCCGACAAAAGCAGGTTCAGCTGATTGACAACTGTCTCATCCAGCTGCACATCGATGCTGCTGACTGAGTAGCTTCCGTTGCGCTTTTCATATACGCTCACCAGCTTCACATCATCATCCGGGAACTGGTATGCTGTGGACTCATTGACAACAACCAGAGGACCCTTGTGCATGTCCTCCTCCGTAAGCGTCATGGATACTGCATTCTGCGGTGTGATCGGTACACCGGTGGCACTCTCGCTGGTGCTTTCGGTCTTTGCGCCGGATTTGTCTGTTTCCTTTTCTGTTGAGGTACTCTCCGACGGCGCACAGACACACTGTACACAGCTGCACGTACAGGAGCCAAGCAGCGTAAGGATCGCAACCAGAATGGCAAGCGCAATGAGAATACGATCATAGCGGATCTTGCGGCGCTTTCCTCTGCTGGTGCTTCGGCGCACCGGCTGTCTGTTTCTATTTTGCTGTTCCATATGATAAACCCTTTCAATATGTTTTATAGATTAAAATATACAATATTATTCTACCACAATTCTCCGTTTTTGTAAAGTCCCGCGGACCGAACCGTCACTTTATACATTTCCCGGAATATATCCGCTTCTGAATCTGCGCACAATACACAAACATCGCAAATTCCGCTGTTTTCCGCAGGTTTTTCTTTGCAGAAGCCAACGGAAATCCTGAAAAAATTTACATTTCCCCCTTGACAGTACGGAGAAGCTATGTTATAATTATAAAACCGCATGCATTTGGGTTTTCAAGAGTTCTGCTCACCTGGTGCAGCGAGTTTTTAAGAAAAGGCAGGTGCCAAAAACATGTACGCAGTTATTGAAACAGGCGGCAAGCAGTATCAGGTAAAGGCTGGCGATACTCTGTTCATCGAAAAGCTGAACGTTGAGGCTGACAGCACAGTTACTTTTGACAAGGTTGTCGCAGTAAGCACAGATGCAGGTCTGTCCGTAGGTACACCTTACGTTGCAGGCGCAACTGTATCCGCAAAGGTTCTGAAGAACGGCAAGGCTAAGAAGATCACTGTTATGACTTACAAGCCGAAGAAGGGCGAGAAGAAGAAGCAGGGTCACAGACAGCCGTACACTCAGGTACAGATCGAAGCAATCAACGCATAATGATCCGTATCTGTTTCTATCAGCATAATCAGCAGCTCTGCGGCTGCACCGTCTCCGGTCATGCCGGCTATGCCGACCCGGGGAAAGATGTTGTATGTGCAGGGGTTTCCACCGCTGTTCAGATGACCGCAAATATGCTGACAGAGATTTTTAAGCTTCCCGCTGAAATCAGCGTGGAGGACAACCGTATCGGTATCAGGCTTCCCGATTCTTCCTCTGACGAGGGCGTAAAGATCATGGAAGGTCTTGAGTTGCAGATACAGCTGCTGAGGGAAGAATTCCCCCGATTCATTCAAATAAAGCACACGGAGGTGTAACATAATGCTGAAGATCAGTATTCAGTTCTTCGCTCATAAGAAGGGTTCTGGTTCTACTAAGAACGGCCGTGACTCCGAGTCCAAGAGACTGGGTGTCAAGAGAGCGGATGGTCAGTTCGTTAAGGCTGGCAACATTCTGGTTCGCCAGAGAGGCACACACATTCACCCGGGCAACGGTGTTGGCATCGGTTCTGACGATACACTGTTCGCAATGGTTGACGGTACAGTAAAGTTCGAGCGTCTGGGCCGTGACCGCAAGAAGGTTAGCGTATACGCTGCTGAATAATTGCGATTCAAACGAATCTGACGGAAATCCCGAGCGCATGCTTGGGATTTTCTTTTCATCATATAAGCCCCGGATGTACATCGGTGCATCCCTGTGAGAGGTAATTTTCATGTTTGTAGATAAGGCGAAAATCAAAATCAAGGCCGGAAACGGCGGCGACGGCGCAGTTTCCTTCCACCGTGAAAAATATGTGGCTGCCGGCGGTCCGGACGGCGGCGATGGCGGCAAGGGCGGCGATATCATCTTTCAGGTGGATGACAACTTCTCTACGCTGATTGACTTCCGCTATAAAAGAAAATATGTAGCCAAGAACGGCGAGCCGGGCGCTGCGAAAAACTGCACCGGCAAGAGTGCGCCGGATCTGGTCATCAAGGTACCCCGCGGTACGGTCATCCGCAATGCGGTCACCGGACGCATCATGGCAGATATTTCTACCGATGAACCGCAGATTCTGGCAAAGGGCGGCAGAGGCGGCAAGGGTAATATCCACTTTGCCACCTCCACAAGACAGATCCCCCGTTTTGCAAAGCCGGGCTTCCCGGGAGAGGAATTCGAGGTCACTCTGGAACTTAAACTCTTGGCAGACGTTGGTCTGGTGGGCTATCCGAACGTCGGCAAATCCACACTGATCTCTGTTGTCAGCGCAGCGAAGCCGAAGATCGCCAACTATCATTTTACGACCCTGACGCCGGTTCTGGGCGTGGTTCGTCTGGGCGAAGAGAATTCCTTCGTTATGGCAGATATCCCCGGTCTGATCGAGGGCGCAAGTGACGGCATCGGTCTTGGTCACGAGTTCCTGCGTCATGTAGAACGCTGCCGTCTGATCGTGCATGTGGTGGATGTTTCGGGCATCGAAGGCCGTGACGCCATTGAGGACTATGAAAAGATTCAGCAGGAACTGGAACGTTTCAGCGAAGATCTTGCACAGCGCCCGCAGATCGTAGCTGCCAATAAGTGCGATATGGCACAGCCGGAGCAGATCGAGCGGTTCCGTGCGTTTATCGAGGAAAAGGGCCTCCCCTTCTTTGAGATCTCTGCGGCAACCACACAGGGCACATCCGAACTGGTACAGGCAGCTGGTCATATGCTGGCTGAGCTTCCCCCGATCCTCCAGTATGAGCCGGAGCCGATCACAGAGGAAGAACTGGCGGCGGATACCTACGGCAAGTTCGAGATCGAAGTTGAGGACGGTGTTTATTTTGTAGATGCAAAGTGGCTGGAGCCGATCATGCGTACCATCAATATGGACGACTACTCCTCCCTGCAATACTTCCAGCGTGTACTGCGCAGCAGCGGTATTATTGACGCTCTGGAGGAAAAGGGCATCCAGGAAGGCGATACCGTCAATATTTTCGGCTTTGAATTTGACTTTGTATCCTAAGGGAAAGGACGGATTTCTGTATGAATCATCCGCTGACAGCTGCACAGGCAAAGCAGTACAGCCCCCTTGCCCTTGCATTTCTCGGAGACAGTGTATATGAGATCATGATGCGTGACCGTATTCTGCGCGATGCAAACAGACCTGCATCCCAGCTGCATGCACTGAAGATCCAGCGCGTCTGTGCTGCCTATCAGGCGGCGGCGATGGACATCATCCTCCCCCTGCTCTCTGAGGACGAAATCACAATTTATAAACGAGGCCGCAACGCAACCGGCAATTCCATCCCTAAAAACGGAAACGCTGCGGATTATCATAAAGCAACCGGTCTGGAAGCCCTGTTCGGATATCTCCATCTGACAGGCGCAGAGGAACGGCTGCACATGCTGTTTGACGCCATCTGTCAAGCAGATAATGATCTTTTCGATAAGGAGTGAAAACCCATGTCTGGACATTCAAAATGGAACAATATTAAAAGACGTAAGGAAGCAACTGACGCTGTCAAGGCGAAGATCTTCACAAAGATCGGCAGAGAAATCACCGTATGTGTAAAGGAAGGCGGCCCGGATCCCGCAAGCAACACCAAGCTGCGCGACTTGATCGCCAAGGCAAAGCAGAACAATGTACCGAACGACAACATCGAGCGTGTCATTAAGAAGGCTGCCGGCGACGGTGACAAGAACAACTACGAAAACAATGTTTACGAGGGCTACGGTCCGGGCGGTGTTGCTGTTATTGTAGACTGTCTGACCGACAATAAGAACCGTACTGCTGCGGATGTTCGTCACTACTTTGATAAGTACGGCGGAAACCTGGGTACAACCGGCTGCGTATCCTTCATGTTTACAGAAAAGGGCGTTGTGGTTCTGGAAAACACTGGTCTCGATGAGGATCAGGTCATGGAGGACTGCTTTGAATTTGAGGCAGACGACCTGTCTGTAGAAGAGGATGCAATTGAGGTCGTATGCGCTCCCTCAGCGCTTTCCGGTCTGCGTGAGGGTCTGATAGCAAAGGGTTATAACGTTATGTCCGCTGAGACTGATATGATCCCGGCAACATATACTACTCTTACGGATGAGGAGCAGATCAAGAAGATGAATCTGCTTCTGGAGCATCTTGAGGATAATGACGACGTTCAGAACGTTTATCATAACTGGAATATGCCGGAAGAGGAATAAATATATTATAAAAGGCTTGTAAAGCGGGCGACCGATGGTCGCCCCTACATCTGTGTATCAGTATATTTGTAGGGGCGAGCATTGCTCGCCCGTGCTGTAAACCAAGATAAAGCATGAGAAAAAAGAAAGGAAGTACAATGCAATTCAGCGAAATGAATCTCTCTCACGAGCTTATTGAAGCTGTAGAGAAAATCGGATTTTCCGAAATGACAGAGATCCAGGAAAAAGCAATTCCGCCGCTTCTTGAAGGACGGGATGTTATGGGTAAATCAAACACAGGCACCGGCAAGACTGCTGCGTTCAGCCTGCCTATTATAGAGAAAATCACAGAGGAAACAAGACACTATGTAAATGCCCTTATCCTCTGTCCCACAAGAGAGCTTGCTATGCAGGCTTGTGAGGAGATCGCAAAATTCTCCAAATTCAAAAAATTTGTAAAGCCGGTTGCAGTTTACGGCGGTGCCAGCATGGAACGTCAGATTTATGCGCTGAAGAATGGTGCCAACATCGTGATCGGTACACCCGGACGTGTCCTCGACCATCTCCGCAGAAGAACCCTGAAGCTTCAGAATCTGCGTACCATCGTTCTCGATGAAGCAGACGAGATGCTGAATATGGGCTTTCGTGAGGATATTGAGGAGGTGCTTGCACAGATTCCTGAGGAGCGGCAGACCGTACTGTTCTCTGCAACCATGCCGCCTGCTATCCTTCAGATCACCAAACAGTATCAGACAGACCCGGTTATGGTGCAGATCCAGAGTGCAGCTAAGACTGTGGATTCCATCGAGCAGTTCTATGTATCCGTTCCCATGGGACGCAAAACGGATGCACTGCACCTGCTGCTGACGGACAAGAAGCCGGCATCCACCATGATTTTCTGCAACACCAAGAAAATGGTTGACGAGCTGACAGAGGCACTGATCAACCGGGGATTCCCGGCAATCGGTCTTCACGGCGATATGAAGCAGGCACAGCGTACACAGGTCATGAACAGCGTAAAGTCCGGCAGAAGTACCATTCTCATTGCAACAGACGTTGCAGCACGTGGTATTGATGTAAAGGGCATTGATATGGTATTCAACTACGATCTGCCCCAGG
>JAFURN010000040.1 GCA_017480865.1 Ruminococcus sp.
AATTCTTGCGGCTTGTGCGATTCCTGCTGATCCAAGAGAATGTAGGTTCTGTTCCGATTGTTGGGGTAAAGTGTAATTTATATGTAGGGGCGACCATTGGTCGCCCGCATCAATACGAATTACCCCAAGATTCAGAATAGAACCAGAATATACAAAAAGTCCGAACCCTGAGTGAATGCAATCACTTCAGAGTTCGGACTT
The DNA here is from genome assembly GCA_017480865.1 of Ruminococcus sp. Taxonomy (GTDB): domain Bacteria; phylum Bacillota; class Clostridia; order Oscillospirales; family Ruminococcaceae; genus Ruminococcus_C. The sequence continues at coordinate 202 of JAFURN010000040.1, forward strand.
TGCCTTTTTCTTCTGTTTCCGAAAATTGGTCGCTGCGTCCCTTGTTTGTACACCAATTTAAGTCACTCTGAACGATAACTACCCTGATGAAAAACTGCTGCAAATTCAAGCTTGCAGCAGTCTCTTTATTCATCACTATATCAATAACATTCAAAACAGCCCAGACAATTCATAGGGAAGATTCTGATTTCCGTCTCTTCATAATATCCGGTAGGACTTGACTCGTCAAGCTGATGCCAGAAGATAACTTCATAGAAAACAGCCGAATATCCGATTGTACCGCCGTCATCCAATCCATATTTCATGGGAATCAGACCCAGTACGAGGAAAACTGCCGCAGCGATTGTAATTATGATTTTTCTGCTCTTTTTCCTCATGAAAAACACCTACTTTGTCGCACTTACATACTTCCAGCCGTTCTTGAGATATACCGCTCCTGAAATCACCGTCAGTACCGTGGAGATCCAGATCAGACTGCCCAGCACCCATGTGTGGATCAGGTTCCTTACTCCGTCCGGAATCGCAATGATATCCGCAAAATCATGCAGTACCACCAGATACAGCAGAATCACAATGATCGTCACCATAGTGAACGCTGTCTTTAACTTGCCCCAGATACCAGCCGGAATTACGACACCAGCCTCCATGGCAAGCAGCCGCAGACCCGATACCATAAACTCTCTCGCAATGATGATCACCAGCGGAATCGCACTCATCGCCACATCCGGAAGCTCCACGAAAACAGCCAGCGCTGTAATCACAAGAATCTTGTCCGCCAGCGGGTCCAGAAATTTGCCGAAGGTAGTCACAAGATTCCGGGAACGTGCAATTTTACCGTCAAACCAGTCCGTCACCGATGCCCCGATAAATACCAGCATCGCCCACAAATAGTGAAACGGAATGCAGTCCAGATAGATGAATACCAGAAATACCGGTACCATGAAGATACGGAGCATGGTCAGTTTATTCGGCAGATTCATGCTTCTACCTCCTCAGCAAGCAGGTCATAATCCATGGTATCGAATACCTCAACTGTGATATACTGTCCCAGCTTCAGACGATTGCTGCTCTTGATGAAGATCTTGCCGTCAATATCCGGCGCATCTGCAGCAGTTCTTCCGAAATAGCAGCCTGCATAACGGTCATAGCCCTCCACAACAGCCTCCAGACGCTTTCCAACCTTTGCTTCATTTTTGGCAAGGCTTACATCTGCCTGCTGCTGCATGAGAATTTCTGCGCGGTGCTGTCTTACGTCCTCATCCACCTGGTCAGGCATCTCAGCAGCCTTTGTACCTTCCTCTTCGGAATAGGGGAAGCATCCCAGACGGTCGAACTGCATGTCCTGTACGAAATCACCCAGACGGTTGAACTGTTCTTTCGTCTCACCGGGGAATCCGGTGATCAGAGTCGTACGCAGCGTGATCTCCGGGATCCGGCTGCGGATCTTTGCAAGTAATGTACGCAGCTGCTCCTCTGAACTCTGACGGTTCATGCGGGCAAGGACTTCGTCATCACAGTGCTGGATGGGAATATCCAGATATTTCACCATTTTGGGTTCCTCAGCCATGACATCCAGCAGTTCATCCGTAATACGCTCCGGATAGCAGTAGAGAACACGCACCCAATGCAGCTGCGGGATCGCACAAAGCTTTCGCAGAAGCTCCGGCAGTTTGCTTTCTCCATAGAGGTCGGTGCCGTAGCGTGTTGTATCCTGGGCAATGACGATGATCTCAGTCACACCGTTATCCGCCATCCACTGTGCTTCCCGGAGGACATCCTCCATGGGAACGCTGCGGTAGCCTCCCCGGATCTTGGGGATGGCACAGTAGGAGCAGCAGTTGCTGCATCCCTCTGCGATCTTGAGATAAGCAAAGAACGGCAATGTCGTGATAATACGTTCACCGGTCAGTTCGGCTTCCATTTTCGGTGAAAAATGCACATAACGCTCACCGGCAAGCACATGGTCCAGAATATCGACAATATCTCTCTGGTCCGTGATGCCCACAACAGCGTCTGCTTCTTCGATGAGATCTGCAACCTCCTGCTGATAGCGTTCGGTCAGACATCCGGTCAGAACGATCTTTTTCAGCGTGCCGTCACGCTTGAGCGCACCCAGCTCCATGATGGTTTCGATGGCCTCTTCCTTGGCAGACTGGATGAAGCCGCAGGTGTTTACCACTGCAATATCCGCTTCGCCCGGTTCCGTGACCAGCTTATAGCCGTGCGCCTTCAGCTTATAAAGCATACGCTCGGAATCTACGAGATTTTTTGAACAGCCCAGTGAGACCATTCCGACACGAATTGCCATAATACGTTTCTCCATTTCCGCAAAACGCATGTTCGGGAACGCTTTGCTTGTTTTTATAGGAAGGCTTTTGGGGAAAAGCCGCAGTCTGTAGAAAAAGTATGCTTTAACAGCGGGCGAGCGATGCTCGCCCCTACATAAAATAACATAAAATAGCCATTTGTAGGGGACGGCGCCCACGACGTCCCGCTAACAGAACGCCTTTTTCGACAAGCTGAGGCTTTTGGGGAAAAGCCGTTCTTTCGTATGATTCACATTATAGAAAATTTCCTGTACTTTGTCAAGATACAGATTATAAATTATCAGGACAGCAGCGGTTTTCAATTCACCGCTTTTTCGATCAGGCGGCAGAACTGCTCCAGAATGACATCCCATTCGTAGTGATTCAGCACATAGCGCAGGGCATTCTGCGACATTTCCTCATAGATATCATTCCGCCCCAGCAGAACCTTCAGTGCCCCTTCAAATTCGAAGAAATTCTGATAGTACAGTCCTGCATTGCTGCGGACACAATGCTCCCGCAGCGTTTCACATGCACCGTTTACCAGCACCGGTACACCCATTGCCATAGCGGTCAGAAGCGCATCCGGAAGATTTTCATGCTGTGCTGGAATGACCAGCACCTCTGCACCGGCAACACCGTTGAATTTGTCCTGTTCAGATACATACCCCAGTGACCGGATGTCATCATGCTCCGGGATCCGGCAGCATTCCTTGCCCATCAGCACCAGCTTGATGCCGCTCTCTGGATTTCTCCGCTGATATTCACTGAAATAATGGAACAGCATCGGGCAGTCCTTTTCCTCATCGATCCGTCCCATATAGGTAATATAACGGCTGCGGATATTGTACTTCTGGCTGAATGCCACCGGGTCCACCTCATCCGGAACATTTACGCCGGTACCCATTACCTCGCAGGGAATGCCCTGGGTCTTGAAGTGGCTGCGCACGAACATGCGCTCTTCATCTGTGAGAAATACAAAGCCTCTGGGCATGGTGAACAGCTGCTGGAAGGTCAGGAATTGCAGATAAGGGCTGTTCCCCCGGAGCAGCGGGATCAGAATTGCCTTTTCCGCAGCCTCCGGCATGCCTGCCGCAGTGAGATAATGCAGACAGCCGGCGAACAGGATCACATCATATTCCTGTTTGTGACGGCGGATAAACTCAACACATCTCGGTGCATAGGGACCGTGCTTCTTCAGCCAGACCTGTTCCACGCCCAGACTTTTGTTGTCCTTGCGGCATTCCTCCAGATACGCCTGGCTGTACGCCTCAAAGCCCGGCTGACGCTCCCGTTCCACAGAAAAACGGCGAACCGTTACGCCGCGGATCGTCTCTACATCCCGTGCATACCAGTCACGCCAGGTGCTGTCATCTACTGCCTTTGTTGTAAGGACATCCACCTCATAGCGTTTGACAAGACGCTCTGCCAGCTGCCGTGCATACCGTGCAGGACCGCTTGTTACCTCCATTCCGTATCTCGGAGTTACCAGTGCAATTCGTTTCATAGCTTTATCCCTCAATCAGTTTTTCAAAATACCGGATATAACTGCGGATGATCATATTCCAGTCAAAATTTTCCCGGACAAAGGCGTTTCCGCTTCGTCCCAGTTCCGCTGCACGCTCCGGATTCCGGAGCATCCATTTCACACAGCCCTCGAACTCGTAATAATCCTGAAAATACAAGCCGCCCCCTGAGCGCCGTACGAAGTTGGTTGTAACCGGGCATCTGCCGTGGACCAGAACCGGTCTGCCGCAGAGCCAGCTTTCCATGATCACAATGGAGAAGCTTTCATTTCTGGATGGCTGACACAGAAGTTCTGCTGCCGCCATAGCATCATATTTATCCTGTGCGTCCACATATCCCAGATCGCACACTGCCCCGTCCATTTCTGCCGGGATTTCGATCTCACCGCCGCCGATGAGTACGAGCCGCAGCTGCTCCTCAGGATTTCGTTTGCGCAGTTCCGAGAAATATTGCAGCAGCGTATCCACATTCTTGCCTTTGTCCTTGCGGCCTGCATAGAGGAGAAACGGCTCCTTGATGCCGTATTTCAGACGAAAGGCAGCGGCGTTTCCCTGAATCCTTGTATCCATGCCCATACCGATGCAGATCTGTTCGACCTCCTGCAGGTCATACAGGCGGTTGGCGAGGTCCAGTTCCGGCTGGGAGTTGAAGATCATACCCCGGATATGGATATAGGTCTGTCTCAGAAGCTGCATCCGTGCATAGCTTTCGTTGTGGAAGCAGGGCAGCATCACCGCCTTATGAGGCGGACAGGACAGGATCCCGAAAAAGGTCGTACCGAACATATAGGGCAGAAAGACAAACAGGTCATACCGGCTTTCCTGTTCCTGGATATAGGTGTAAAGTGCCGGACTGTTTATCATTTCACGCATGAAAATTTTCTCTTCACGGAGGGAAACTCTCGCTCCCTGCATGAGCTTGCGGTTCACCTGGTCGAAGGCACGGGTATCTCTTGTGCGGACAGGGAATCGTCTGGTGGGTACATCGTAGACCATGGCAGTACCCTCGGCGTAGTAATTTTCGTTCCAGTTGGAATCGAAGGCTCTGACGCAGGTCGTCAGGATCTCCACATCCACGCCGGCACGCAGCAGACGTACAGAGATCTCACGGAGTTCCATTTCTGCACCGCCCTTGATTCCTTCGCCGTACCACGGAATGACAAAAGCAATTTTCAACCGGTTCACCTTCCTTTTTTATCGTTTTATCGTTTTCCCATGACGATGCGGTAAATTCCTGCCAGGTCCCTGACGGAGGAGACCTCCGAAAAGCCATGGCTGCGCAGGATGTGTTCCACATCTGTATGCTGGCGGATCCCCACCTCAAAGAGGAGCCAGCCGCCCTTTCTGAGGGAATCCTTCCACACCGCTGTAATGGTGCGGTAAAAATCAAGACCGTCCTCGCCGCCGAACAGGGCAAGAGCAGGCTCAAAGGTCACTTCCTTCTGAAGCACAGTCATATCTGCTGCGGTCAGGTAGGGGGGATTGGATGTGATGATATCCAGTCCGCTGTATTCCGCTGCGGTTTCCGGCAGCAGAACGTCCGCAGAGCATGGGATGATCTGCGGTGCGTGACGCTGTAGATTCTCTTTTAAATAGTACATTGCCTCCGGTGATTTTTCAAGCGCATATCCGCTCACACCGGGGAGATGATTTGCAATGGCAGCAGGAATGCATCCGCTTCCGCTGCACAGATCTGCGATTTTTGTAGCATCTGTCCCCCTGCGGAGCCGGAGGACCGCTTCCACCAGCGTTTCTGTATCGGCTCTTGGGATCAGTACGCCTTCACCCACTGAAAAGGTCAGACCGAAAAAGTCCCATTCTCCCAGAAGATACTGAAGGGGATAGCCCTCTGTCCGCTTTTCACAGAGGGTGACTGCCTGTTCCTGTACGGCATGAGGTACAGGTGCTTCGCCGTCCATGAGAAATAAGGGAAGCGCAGCTGCGGTAAGATGCTCCAGCAGAAAGGCTGCCTCCTGCTTTTCCCCGGAAATACCGGCGCTGCGAAGCAGCTGCACCAGATGGGCAAAAAGTTCTCTGCGTGTCATGCTTACCACTGGTCGTCACTCATATCCTCCGGAATACAGGGCTTCAGTGCAGCAATTGCGCACTCGATCTGTCCTTCATCCGGCTCTCTTGTGGTGATCCTCTGAATCTGAAGTCCCGGCCATGACAATGCACGGGTCAGGGTGCTGTTGCTTCTGCCGGCAAGGCGGATGAATTCATAGGAAACGCCTACAGTCAGAGGCAGCAGTGCGATGCTTACAAGCGTTCTCAGCCATACGATACGGATGGGCACAAGGCACATGACCAGAATGCTGACGATCAGAGTGATGAAAATGAAGCTGGTACCGCATCTCGGATGGAAGCGGCTGTGCTTCTTCACATTCTCTACAGTCAGTGCATCACCTGCCTCAAAGCAGGCAATCGTCTTATGCTCAGCACCGTGGTATTCATAAGTACGGCGGATATCCTTCATGCATCCGGTCAGCATCATATAGCAAAGGAAAATGACGATTTTCAGGACGCCCTCCAGTGCAGAGCGGAGCATATTTGTATCCGGCAGAGGGGTATAGTCAATGAGCAGGCTGATGAGAAACTTCGGCAGGAACATGAAAATGACCAGTGCCATTGCCACGCCGATCACCATGGCAATGCTCATGATGATACCGAACAGCTTATCGCCCAGCTTGTCATTCAGCCACTGTTCAAAGCGACTCATTTCCTCCTCTTCCTCGTCCTCATCAGTCATCTGCTTTTCTGCGGATTTCATGAGGCACCGGTAGCCGTCCTTCATGGACAGCACAAAGTTGAAGCTGCCTCTGACAAATGGGCATTTTCTGTACCAGGGCATATTTTTGCCATTATTTTCTTCCCAGGTTTCCACGTCGATCGTACCGTCCGGCAGACGGCATGCCATAGCGCCGGTATCAGCGCCCTTCATCATAATGCCCTCAATAAGTGCCTGTCCGCCGATTTTGGAGCGGTGCTGGGGCTTCCGTCCCTGTTCGTTCTTGCTCATGCTGATTATTCCTTTCCGTTTTTAGAAATTTCCCCGGTATTGCCTGCCGGTTCTTTCATAACAGGCAGTGTAATGGTAACACTCGTTCCGACCCCAAGCTCACTGTCGATCTTCAGCGTACCGCCGTGCATGGTGATGATCTCATCTGCCACGGCAAGACCGATGCCGCTGCCGCGTCTTGTCTGGTTCGCCTTGAAGAATTTCGTCTTGACACGGGGCAGGTCCTGGGCACTGATGCCCACGCCGTTATCCGTTACCATCACCTGGATCTTATTGCCGACTGCCTCCGCACCGACTGTAACGGTACAGCCGGCATTGGAGTATTTGATGGCATTGTCGATGATATTGATAAATACCTGACGGATACGATTCTTGTCGCCGTTGACAAAGGGGAGCATATCCGGCTCGTGGTAGATGATACGGATGTTTTCACGCCGTGCCTTTTCTGCATAGATCAGAACCGCATCCCCCAGTTCTGCCAGCAGATCCATTTTTACCCGCTGGAGCGAAAATCTGCCGCTCTGCATACGGGAGAAGTCCAGCAGCTCCTCTACCATTTCGGAGAGACGCTCTGTTTCATTCTGAATCACACGCACACCCTTGTGCATGGTTTCCTTGTCTACATCGTAGGCGAGGGTTTCCGCCCAGCCCTTGATCGCCGTCAGAGGGGTGCGCAGTTCGTGGGAAACGGAGGAGATGAATTCGTTTTTCATTGCCTCTGTGGATGCCAGTGCTTCTGCCATATGGTTGATGGAATCACTGAGGACGCCGATCTCGTCTTCTGTCTGCTTTTCGATACGATCGGAGAAATCGCCCTTTGCAAATTTTTTGGTCGTCTCATTGATCGCCGTGATGGGCTTGACGATACTGTTTACAAAGTAGGTGCCGGTGATCAGCAGGAGCCCTACAATGAGGATACAGCCCACGGCAACAGCAGCGACATAGCTGCCCATTGCCCCGTCAATTTCACGGAGGGAGGTCATCACACGGATGGCGTTGTATTCCGTGCTGATTCCGGAGATGTCCACACTGACCGCCATCATTTTTTCATCGTTCATGGTACCGACCCAGTACCCCTCACCGCCCTCCATCAGTGCCTGATAATCGGGCATTTCTGCATTGTCAGCAGGCGGAAAGCCTGAGGAGGTCAGGATCACACGTCCCTTGGAGTCGATCGCCATCAGTTCCATCTTGTCCTTGTCTGAAAAATTCTCCAGGGTGCTGCGCAGTTCTGCGGAGAAGTTGACATCCGCATCCTGTGCGTAGCGTGTCAGGACCGAGGAAACGGAGTTGATCTTTGTATTCAGATACTGCTTGGCAGAGCTGTAGTAATAGTTCTGCAGGGCGTAGACCACCGCCAGCACAATGACCAGCAGAAGCAGCACAATAAGACCCAGGTTATTGAGCATCCATCTCCGGACGATGGTGTTCTTTTTCGGGCGGTTCCGTTTTCTGTTCCGTTTACTGATCATTCCACTTATAGCCATAGCCCCAGATCGTAGTGATATACTGCGGATTGGACGGTTCGTCCTCGATCTTCATACGGATACGGCGGATGTTCACATCGACGATCTTGTCGTCACCGAAATAGCCGTCGCCCCAGATATGATCCAGGATGCTTGCACGGTCCAGTGCGGTATTCTTATTGTTCAGGAAGTATTCCATGATCTGATACTCCACCTGTGTCAGTTCAATGAGCGTACCGTTTTTGGTGACGGTCCGGCTCTTGAGGTTCAGTGTAAAGGGTCCGCTGTGGATCAGGGGAGATTTTTCATCCTTGATAAAGCTCATGCACACTCTGCGGTAGATGGCGTCCACACGGGCAGTCAGCTCCGACAGGGAGAAGGGCTTTGTGATATAGTCATCTGCGCCCATCATCAGGCCGCTGACCTTATCCATCTCCTGAGAACGTGCGGTCAGCATGATAATTCCCAGTGTGGAGCTTTTTTCACGGAGCTTTTTGCACACCGTAAAGCCGTCCATGCCGGGCATCATGATATCCAGCAGCACAATATCGAAATTCCCGCCTGCGGAGTCAAAAGCCTTCAGTGCAGCTTCGCCGCAGTTTACGTCCATAACGTCGTAGCCGATGCGCTTGAGGTTCATTACCACAAACTCACGGATTGCATCTTCATCCTCACATACCAGAATTCGCTTCATTTCTGTTTCCTTTCTCGAATTATCCGTTTACGAATAAAAAGCATCCCATCAGATCGCTTTCCGGCAGGCACAGAGGATCTGTACTTTCCACCGGATACATGAAATAATATGCATTGCCTCGTGAACGCAGCAGACGGTATCCTTCTCCAAGACGGGAATCTCTCGATTCACGGTCGGACGCCGTGCCGATTCGCAGAAGCTCCTGCATCGGCTCTGTCAGAGAGCCGGTATAATGATAAAATACAATATCGCCGGTCAGACCGTCACTGACGGCTGTGACATTTTCGCGCCACTGCTCCGGCATCATAAAGGCATAGCCTTCACTTACACTGTAATAGCCCCGGTATTTTTCACGGAGCCGGGACCCTTCGGCAACCATCCACCGTGTCAGACGGATGTTCTGGTCAGAAGCCGTACCCTCATAGCCGGGGAATACCGTCTGCACCGGAATTTCCGGGGTACCGTCGCCGTCAATATCGAGCGTCAGGCAGCTGACGGAACGGTTTGTCTCGGAGGCTGCGCTTTCATCCTCCAGCACATGGTGCATTTTCGTACCATCGTACCGTATGAGCTCTGTCTGCATGGTAGTGACACCCGTGAGCATGTCCGCATAAACAATGGCGGAACCGTCCTCCTGCCGGGAATAAAGCACCTGACTGAAGCCGGTACAGCTGCTGCGCAGGGCAAGCTGGGTCTTGCGGAACTGATCCTCTGCATCAGGGGCATAGACCATTGCAAGTGCATTGCCCATGGAGGAATCGGACCGGAAGATCAGCAGTTCCTGGGTGCCGTTGCCGTCCAGATCATGGATATCAAACAGGGAATAGGGTGAGGCAAAGGACTGGGTGAGCGTTCCGTTCGCATAATCATAGACCACAAGAGCACGGTCGGACTGGTCTACTACCGAGTAGCCGACAGCGATGCGGGTCTCGGTGCGCTGACCGATGGGCGAGATCATCACGCGTTCGATCTCTGCACCCACAGCCGGTACGTCACATACGGACATCCAGGTTTCGCCTCTTTTATCCAGCACATTCATACGCAGGTTGTTTTCCACCGCAGAAAGTCCTGTTTTCTGATAGAATACCAGAGACTCCTCCTCACGGTCGCCGTCAAAATCCGCCAGAATAAATGCGGACAGATAGTCACCTGTCTTGGGATATTGCAGCTTGATATCCTTGCCGACTGCATTCTGGAGTGCCTGGTAGATCTGTTCCTGTTCGCCGCTGAGTCTGGGCGGAACAAGGAGTGTATCGATGGTTGCGCCGAAAGCACAGCCGCTCAGCAGCATCGCAGTCAGCAGTGCTGTCAGGATGCCGATCCATTTCCGGCTCAGTCTTCTGTACGGTCGCATAACGGAATATAGGTTTTGCCCTTGGCAATGGTACGATATGCAGGGCGGATGATCCGCTTGCCGGTCATGATCTCCTCCATACGGTGTGCAGACCAGCCGACCATACGTGCTGCTGCAAACAGCGGTGTGAAGAGTTCATCCGGAATGCCCAGCATTCTGTATACCAGACCGGAATACATGTCCACGTTGGCGCAGACAGCCTTGTCAATGCCTCTTACGGACTTCATCAGTTCCGGTGTCAGACGTTCGATGGTATCCAGCAGACGGAATTCTGCCTCGATTTCCTTGCCCTCCGCCAGTTCGAAAGCCTTTCTTTTGAGGATCTCTGCACGGGGGTCAGACAGGGTATAGACCGCATGGCCCATACCATAAATAAGACCGGAACGGTCGCCGGCTTCCCGCTTCAGGTGCCGGGTCAGGCAGTCAGCCACTTCGCCCTCGTCCTCCCAGTTCCTGACGGAAGCCTTGATATCATCCAGCATCTGGATCACCTTGATGTTGGCACCGCCGTGACGGGGACCCTTCAGGGAGTTGATGGCAGATGCATAGGCTGCGTAGGGGTCTGTACCGGAAGAGGTTGCCACACGGCAGGCAAAGGTAGAGTTGTTGCCGCCGCCGTGCTCTGCATGGATCGCCAGCATGATATCCAGCAGCTGTGCTTCCTTCTTGGTGTAGGAACGGTCGCTTCTCAGCAGCGAAAGGATCGATTCTGCGGTTCTTTCCTCAGGTCTCAGCTGATGCATGACCATACTTGCGTAGTCAAACTTATGACGCTTTGTCTGATATGCACCGTTCATAAGGTTCGGCATTTTTGCAATGAGATTCAGAGCGATGCGCATTTCATCCTCAATGGTAGTCTGGTCCGGATTTTCATCATAGGAATACAGGGAGAGGATGCTTCTTGCCAGCTTGTTCATGATATTCTTGGAGGGCGACTGCATAATGGAGTCCACCAGGAATCCCGGGGGCAGTTCTCTGCGCAGGCTCAGTGCCTTTTCGCATTTCTCCAGTTCTTCCTTTGTGGGAAGTGCGCCGAACAGAAGCAGGTATACGACCTCTTCAAAAACAAAACGGTCTTCCTTTTCTGCGTTTGTTACAAGGTCCTTGATGTCATAGCCGCGGTAGATCAGTTCGCCCGGAATGGGGGTGCGCATACCTTCGTCAATGATGTAACCATGTACGCTGCAAATACGTGTGATGCCTGCTGCAACGCCGGAGCCGTCGCCATAGCGCAGACCTCTTCTAACATGATATTTTTCATACAGACTGGGATCAATCTGAGAATAATCGATCAGCTTTCCGCATAAGGATGTGATATCCAGCTGTGACTCTTCCTGCTGGAGCTTCAAGTAATTTTCGATCTGTCGATTCATATAAAAAACCTCCCGTGTCTCTTATTACAATATTACCTTATATTATACACGAAATTCATGTTTCTGTCAACCAAATGCACGGGCTGCACCATGAAAAAAAGAAAAGAGGATGCCTTATGAAACAATACGGACTGATGATGCTCACCTTTGCCCTGATCCTGACGGCGGTACCGACTGTACCGGCACTTCTGGAACGCAGGTCGCCTTCGTCATCTGCGGAGCCTTCGGATGCTTCAGAAAAGGAAACCGCACCTTCATCTGACGGCACGGACGATCCCCAGCCGGAACATACCGAGACCATCCGTATGCTGGATACCTCCACAGGAACGGTGACAGAGCTTTCCATGTGTGACTATATCATCGGTGCAGTCTGTGCGGAGATGCCGGCATCCTTTGAGGAAGAGGCACTGAAGGCGCAGGCAGTAGCAGTGCATACATATGCAGTCCGTCAGCAGCAGCTGGAGGCGGCTGCACCTACACCGGAACTGTGCGGTGCAGATCTCTCCAATGACAGCAGCCGCTATCAGGCGTATTTCACAAAGAGTCAGGCGATGCAGTTTTACGGCAGCGGCTTTGATTCTGCCTATGCCAGGATCACAGAGGCGGCACAGGCGGTTCTTCCCTATATACTGGAATACGAGGACGAGCCGATCCTTGCGGCATTCTGCTCCATGTCATCGGGCGTAACGGAGAGTGCAGAGAATGTATGGGGTGAGGATGTGGCGTATCTTGTGCCGGTAGACAGTGCGGCAGACGAGGCAGCGCCGAACTTCCTGGAGGAGGTCGTTTTTACGGCGGCACAGCTGAAATCGGCACTGCTTGCAGCGTTTCCGGAGGCAGACTTTTCCGGTGCGGCAGAGGACTGGCTTTGTGTGAAGAAAACATCGGAATCGGGGACGGTTCTGCGTGCTGCTGCGGGAGGGCTTTCGGTAACCGGACAGGAGGTGCGCGGGGCATTGGGGCTGCGGAGTGCGGCATTTGAAGTGGCATGGGAGGGCGACCAGTGCAGGATCCTCACAAAGGGATACGGACACGGCGTGGGGATGAGTCAGTACGGAGCGAATGCCATGGCACAGGCGGGAGCGGACTGGCAGGAGATCCTGGCGCATTATTATCCGGGGTGTGAGATCACCAGGCAGGCGGAATGATACGGTCATGTGCTGTTTTTGGAGTATCCTTCCGCTGAAGGACGGTGAAAGCTTTTTCGCAAATGATTGATGGAAAAAGCCTTTCCTTCATATTGACTTTCCGGGCGGAATGCGCTATAATAAAGAAGTATAACGTTCAATCAGAAAGGAATGCGCCCTATTATGAGTCTGAATATAGAAGATATTATGTCGGAAATCCGTGCGGACATCCGGGATAAGGGACTGACGGGAGATATGCTCTCCTTTGCAGATATCCCCTGTGATGCCAACCCCCGTCATCGTGCGGAGCAGTTCGACCCTGACCAGCTGCAAAAAAATGTATCCTACGTGTCCGATCACTTCAAGCTGACAACGGACAATCCCATTCCCGGGAATGGCTTGTCCCGGTTCTTCAAGAAGGCGATCCGCAAGATGATCCGTTTCTATGCGGAACCCATTGCTGAGGAGCAGTCTGCCCTGAATGCAAATACTGCCCAGGCAATTCAGCAGCTGGAACTGTATATTCAGGATGCCCAGGCGCAGAGTACAGCGGCTCTGGCAAAGCGTATTGAAGCACTGGAACTGCAGCAGAGAAATAACCGTCTGGAGATCGACCGCCTTCAGCGGCAGGTCATCAGCCTGAACGATCAGCTGACAGCAGCCCGGAAGGAGAGCCTGTAATGCGGATCCTTCAGCTGCTGCCCACACTTGCTCTGGGAGATGCGGTCAGCAACGATGCGATCGCCATCGAAAGAGTCATCCGGGATATGGGCTTTCAGACCGGTATCTATGCCGAAAACATTGATAAGCGGCTGCCGGCAGGTACGGCACGTCCGGTCAGCCGTATGCCCCGGCTCAGTGCCCATGATGTGGTGCTGTACCATCTTTCCGTGGGGTCGGAACTGAATTTCACACTGGAAAAGCTTCCCTGCCGGAAGGGTATCATTTATCATAACATTACACCGTCCTATTTCTTCCAGCCGTACAACGGGGAACTGACAGAACTGCTCGATTACGGCAGAAAGGGTGTGCGCCATCTGGCAGATGTGGCGGATTTCTGCATGGCGGATTCTGCCTACAACAAGCAGGAACTGCGGGAACTGGGGTATACCTGTGAAATTTCCGTACGGCCGATTCTCATCCCGTTTTCTGACTATGCGCAGCGTCCTGACCCGGCGATCATCAGCCGGTATGACAGCGACGGTTTTGTGAATTTTCTCTTTGTGGGAAGGATCGCACCCAATAAAAAGCATGAAGATATCATCCGCACCTTCTACTGCTATCAGAAGCACTGCAACCCGAAATCACGTCTGATCCTTGTAGGCTCGTGGCAGGGTACGGAACTTTACTATAAACGCCTTCAGCGGTATGTACAGGCTCTGGAACTGGAGAATGTGCTGTTTACCGGTCATGTTTCCTTCGGGGAGATGATCGCCTATTATCAGGTGGCAGATCTGTTCCTATGCATGAGTGAACACGAGGGTTTCTGTGTGCCGCTTATAGAGGCAATGTATTTCGGTGTGCCGGTCATGGCGTATGCAGCCTGTGCGGTGCCGGATACACTGGGAGGAGCCGGAGTACTGCTCCGGGACAAGGATCCTCTGGAGGCTGCCATGGCAGCGGACCGGATCCTCAGTGATACGATCCTGCGCCGGGAGATCATCGGGCAGCAGCGGAAGCGCCAGCAGGATTTTTCCTATCATGATGTGCGCCGTCAGTTTGAGATGCAGCTTCGGCATTTTCTCGGCATTTCCGGCGGAAACGAGGATGCCGCAGTGTATCAGTAAAAATATAGAGTTCAGTCTGTGGAAAAGCCTCTGAAAGCCTCCCCTTGCTAAGGGGAGCCCAGACTGTCGAAAAACCCGAATTTTGAAACAAAATTGCGGGCGAGTTAGTGTAGCCCCTACATGAAATAACGTAAAATAGCCATTTGTAGGGGACGGCGCCCACGACGTCCCGCTGACAGAATGCGTTTTTTGACAAGCTGACAGCTCCCCTTATTAAGGGGAGCCTTATGCGGAAAACTCTTAAAAATAGACTTTTTCGACAAACTCTGGCTGCTTTGCAGCCATAAAACAGAGAAAGGAAAACAGAGCATATGGCAAAGGAAATGAAAAAGAAAAACCAGCTTGTCCTGCCTGCAACCGCAGAGGACAAGAAAAAGGCACTGGAGAGTGCCATTGCACATATCACCAAAACCTATGGCAGCGGTTCGATCATGCGTCTGGGACAGGCGAACACCATGCAGGTGGATGCGATCCCTACAGGCTCTATGTCACTGGATATGGCGCTGGGTATCGGCGGCGTTCCGAGAGGCCGTATTGTTGAGCTTTATGGCCCGGAAAGCTCCGGTAAGACTACCGTTGCCCTGCATATCATCGCAGAAGCACAGAAAAAAGGCGGCGAGGTTGCCTTTATCGACGTAGAACACGCCCTTGACCCCAAGTATGCCCGTGCGGTCGGCGTTGACATTGATAACCTTCTGGTATCTCAGCCGGACAGCGGCGAGCAGGCTCTGGAGATCGCAGAGGCACTGGTGCGTTCCGGTGCCATTGATGTTCTGGTTGTGGACTCCGTTGCTGCAATGACGACCAAGGCGGAAATTGACGGCGAAATGGGCGACAGCCATGTGGGTATGCTGGCAAGACTCATGTCCCAGGCGATGCGTAAGCTTACATCTGTGATCTCCAAGTCCAACTGCGTTGCAGTTTTCATCAACCAGATCCGTGAGAAGATCGGCGTGATGTACGGCAACCCGGAAACTACACCCGGCGGACGTGCCCTCAAATTCTATGCCTCTGTCCGTATGGAGGTCCGCAAGGGCGAGCCGATCAAGAACGGCACGGATATCATCGGCGCACGTACAAAGGTGAAGATCGTCAAGAACAAGGTGGCTCCGCCCTTCAAAAGCTGCGAGTTCGATATCATGTACGGTGTGGGTATTTCCCGTACTGGTGAGGTCCTTGATATGGCGATCGAACTTGACATCATCAAGAAAAGCGGCTCATGGTTCAGCTATGAAGGCAATAAGCTGGGTCAGGGCAGAGACAATATCAAGGAGATCCTGCTTGCAAATCCGGATATGATGAAGGAAGTGGAAGAGAAGATCTATGCACGTCTCAAGGAACTGGAGGCTGAGGAGGCTGCGGCAGAGCAGTCTAAAAAGGATGCCAGATCTTCCAAGAGCCGTCTGGAGGCAGCAGCTGCGGCTGCGGCACAGGATGCAGCGGAGGAGCAGGAGGCGGATGCATCGGACTTCATCGATACATCCCTTGACCCGGATGTGGGTGCAGAGGATGATTTCGACGAATTCACCCCGGTGTAAGATGCAGCTGCTATGAAGATTTTATCCTGCAAGTCCCAGCACGGTGCCTATCTGGAACTGACGCTTGCGGACGGACAGATGTATTCGGTTCATCGTGAAATTGCGGCAGATTACGGGCTGTACAGCCTGACGGAGATCGACAAGGATACCCTGGAAAGGATGCTCTTTGACAACGATGTCCGCCGTGCCTATCAGCGCGCGCTGTACCTTCTGGATGGTCAGGGCTACAGCTATCAGATGCTTTTTCAGAAGCTTGCACGCAATTACAATGAAGAGGTCTGCTACGAGGTGCTTGACCGCCTTGCGGCACAGGGCTTCATCAATGACTGGAAATATGCGGAGCAGGCAGCACGGAGAGCGGCAGAGGGCAAACGGTATGGTCCGAGACGCATCCGGCAGATCCTGTACCAGAAGGGAATTCCGGCAGCTGTGATCGATAAGGCACTGCTCCCCTATATGGATGAGGATTTCCAGCTGGAGAATCTGGCGTATATTCTGGAGAAAAAATACAGCCGTCTTCTGACAGATCCTTCGGACCGGCAGAAGACAGAAAAATGCAAGGCTGCACTGGCACGTCTGGGCTATGGCTACAGCGTGATCCAGGAGGCTGTCCGTATCTGGTTTGAGGATGCGGATTCCGAGGAGTAAAAAATATTTGCCGGTATTTCCGGCAGAAATGAGGTATAAAAATGCTGTCAAACAAAGAAAAAAGCATGGAAAAAATCGTAGATCTCTGCAAGTCCAGAGGCTATGTATACGCAGGCTCCGAAATTTACGGCGGTCTGGCAAACACATGGGACTACGGTCCTCTGGGTGTAGAACTGAAGAACAACATCAAGGATGCATGGCGCAAGAAGTTTGTGCAGGAATGTCCGTATAACGTAGGTCTGGACAGTGCGATCCTGATGAACCCGGAGACATGGGTAGCATCCGGTCATCTGGGCGGCTTCTCTGACCCGCTTATGGACTGCAAGTCCTGTAAGACACGTCACAGAGCCGACAACCTGATCGAGACATTTGACGGCACCAATCCGGCAGGCTGGAGCAATCAGGAAATGATGGACTATATCCGTGACAAGGGCATTGCATGCCCCAACTGCGGCAAGACGGATTTCACAGACATCCGCCAGTTCAACCTGATGTTCAAGACCTTCCAGGGCGTTACCGAGGACTCCAAGTCTGAACTGTACCTGCGTCCGGAAACGGCACAGGGTATTTTCGTAAACTTTGCAAACATCCAGCGTACCACAAGAAAGAAGGTTCCCTTTGGTGTAGCACAGGTGGGCAAGTCCTTCCGTAACGAGATCACACCGGGTAACTTTATTTTCCGTGTACGTGAATTCGAGCAGATGGAACTGGAATTCTTCTGCAAGCCGGGTACTGACCTGGAGTGGTTCCAGTACTGGAGAGGCTACTGCAAGGACTTCCTGACCACTCTGGGCATCAAGGAAGAGAACCTGAGACTCCGTGACCACGATCCGGAGGAACTGTGCTTCTACTCCAAGGCAACAACAGACTTTGAGTATCTGTTCCCGTTCGGCTGGGGTGAACTGTGGGGCATTGCAGACAGAACTGACTATGACCTGACACAGCATCAGAATCACAGCGGCAAGTCTCTGGAATATTTTGATCCGGAGGATAACACCAAGTACATCCCGTATGTAATCGAGCCGTCTCTGGGCGTTGAGCGTCTGTTCCTGTCCATCGTGACAGAGGCATATGATGAAGAGGTGATCGATGCAGAGAAGAATGATGTCCGTACAGTTATGCGTCTGCATCCGGCGCTGGCACCGTACAAGTGTGCGGTTCTGCCGCTTTCCAAGAAGCTTTCTGCGCAGGCAATGGAGGTTTGCCAGATGCTGTCCAAGCATTTCATGGTGGACTTTGATGAGGCTGGTTCGATTGGTAAGCGTTACCGCCGTCAGGATGAGATCGGTACACCGTTCTGCATCACCTACGACTTTGATACTCTGGAGAATGACCAGTGTGTAACGGTACGTGACCGTGATACCATGGAGCAGGTACGTATGCCTATCACAGAACTGGTGGCATATCTCAGTGAGAAGATCGCACTTTAATTCAGAATCACAAAAAAGGGACCGTTATGGTCCCTTTCTTTTTATGGTGCGCTAAACTATAATTTACATTCAGACAGACCCCGTTTTTAATAGATAATAACAGCCTGCTTGTACAGTGCATTATAGGATGTCTTGAACAGCCCCATATCGTAGGTGACCTCGCCCTGAGACGGGTCAAGCACCGTGACTGTATTGTTCTCCAGATCGTATCCGGTCAGCACCACACAGGTCGCATTGGAGATCCAGTAAACATCCTGCCTGGACGCTGTCGATGTTGTTGTTTCGGCAGGAGCAGTGGTCGGAACCTCCTCTCCGATGGGTACCGCTGTACCGACAGGAACCGTTGTTTCTGCAGTCGTATTGCCGTAAATGGTGAAGCAGTATTCCTCTTCTACCGGCTCCAGTCCCTGACTCACCCAGACCAGTACCGGGTAATTGCTTGCCACACGATGCAGGATATCGTCAAAATCGTCTGCATTCAGGACCTTGACATGGCGTCCGCTTCCCTGGGAATGCAGGTACTTCTGGGCAGCATCCACGATCACCGGTGCGAAGCAGCCCATGCCGTAGTCATCAAAGGGCGAGCCGATGTATGCCTGGGAGAAGGTCGCCATACCGGTTTCTGCACAGGTCAGATAGTTGTTGGCAAGTGTCTCCTTTTCCACTTCAAAGCCCAGATAATTCAGCACCATGGTCAGGGAGGTGATCTCATTGCCCGTGGGCAGTTCCGGATACTGGGAGACGAAATCCACCGTGATCTGATGTGCCTCCGGCATAGTATCCACCAGATATTCATCCGGCAGTGTTGCCGGCTCTGTCGGAGGCTGCGTAAGAACGGCAGCCGCTGTTGTGCCTGTAGTGGAAGGCTGTACCTCGGGGACAGAAGGTGTATCGGGCTTGCAGGCGCAGCGGATGCAGCTTGCACAGCCGGATGACAGCAGGAAAATCAGGATCAGCACTACAATCAGCGCACCGATTCTGCGCTGCTGCAGCTGCTTGCGTGTCACACGAGAGCGTTTTCTCTGAGGGGTATTCGGTTCCATGGGGAATCCTCCTTATTTTTCAGTGGGGACATCTGTCAGCATGATCTTATGGCGGAAGTCCGTACCGGATGTGCCGATGGTATTGCAGGCAAGCTGGTAGATATCCGTTGCACGGGCTTCCAGCATTGCGCAGTGATGGGCAGCACGGCTCTGGGTAGAGAGCCATTTGAGGGATTCTGCAAAAGGTATGTTGCGGATGCCTTTGGACTGCGCCAGGACCTTGCGTCCTGTGGAATTGAACGCCAGAATGCGTCCGTAGGGAGGCAGTGTGTAGATGTCCTGCCTGGTGATGCCGATGAGCATGTGCAGCAGAATGCGGCGCAGACGGGATGTGGGATAACGCTTTGTACGCAGACGGTTCAGGAGGTCATCCAGAGAGGTTGCCTCACGTGCCTGATAAATGCGGTTTGCAAGTCCCTGAGAGCCTACCTCAGCAACATTCTCCAGCTGCTCCGGCGTCATGGTGCGCAGGGTATACAGAATGATGCGCTCCAGATTGCGGATGGAAGCAAAGGTTCCCTTTTTCCGGGATGTATTGATCTCCTTCCAGGAGGAAGCAGTGACCATCCGGCGGCAGTCAATGCCCTCATCCAGACAGTAGCGGATGTAGGATGCACTGGCAATGGACTTGATCTCGGAAAGATTCGTTTCCGAGCAGATCGGTTCGGAAAGGGTGATCTCGCCGGCGCTGTCATGCGCAGCGCCCTTGCGCTGTACTGCAAAAGGGCGGATGCGGCTGCCTTGATCAGTCAGCGCATTCAGATAGGCTACAGCCAGCGTATTGTTCGGCTCGGAAAGAACCGATGCGACCTCAGGACCGGCGATCTGTGTCACAAGTTCCTGAAGCACTGCCGGATAGGAGTTGCCCTGCCGTGTGAAGTAACGGAGGGTGTCTGCATATTCTGTCTGACAGGCACGGCAGACCTCTGCGGCAGTCTGAAGAACATCCAGGTCCGGACATTCGCAGCCGAAGGAGATTTCGTCAACCACCTGAAGCGAATCCAGAAGTGCCACGCCGCCTGCGGCAAACTGGTCTGCCGGAGACAGGGACCAGATAACCGGAAGCTCGATCACAAGGTCAGCACCTGCACGGAGGGCAAGCTGCGCGCGGGTCACCTTTTCCATAATGGAAACATCTCCGCGCTGCATGAAGTTGCCGCTCATGACTGCAACAATGGCGTCTGCACCGTTCTGGCGGACTGTCCGGATATGGTGGAGATGTCCGTTATGAAGCGGATTGTATTCGCAGATAATACCGCTGATTTTCATGTGGATTTCCTCTTTTCTTAGTTTTATCATGTCGATTCCGGAAAATGCGGGGCGAATTTCAGGAAAGTACTTGCAATTTTCGGAAAAAAGTTTATAATATGAATAGGGGCTTTTTGCAGAGGCAGAAGCCCTCATTAATGCGGCGAAGCCAAGCTGCTCAGAAAGCGGTGCTGCTCCTGAAGAAACAGGTGCACAGCAGCACACCTTTCCGACCGGCTTGAGATCTCATGGCCGCAGTAAGACGAAAGGACTTGAAAGTATGATTATTCTCGTTGTGAATGCAGGCAGTTCTTCTCTGAAGTATCAGCTCATCAATATGGATGATGAGTCTGTGATTGCCAAGGGCAACTGTGACCGTATCGGTATTGACGGTCATCTGAGCCACAAGACCTCCGACGGCAGAACCGTGGAAGAGGATTGCAGCTTCCCGACCCATTCCGAGGCGTTTACCCGTCTGGTTGAAGCACTGACTGCCGGTGATGCTGCCGTGATCAGCAGCATGGATGAAATTTCCGCAGTGGGTCATCGTATCGTGCAGGGTGCAGAAGTTTTCACCAAGACTACAATGGTTACACCTGAGGTTATCGATAAGATTGAAGAACTCAAGGAACTGGCTCCGGTACACAATCACGGCCATGCACTGGCACTGTGGGCATGTACTGAGGTTATGCCGAATGTTCCGCAGGTTGTTGTATTTGATACCGCATTCCATCAGACCATTCCGAAGAAGGCCTATATGTACGGCTTCCCCTATGAGGATTATGAGCAGTATCATGTAAGAAAGTACGGCTTCCACGGAACCTCCCACCGCTTCGTAACCGCAAAGCTGGCAGAGGTCATGGGCAAGGATCTGAAGGATCTGAAGATCGTATCCTGCCATCTGGGCAACGGCTCTTCCATTACTGCGGTACAGAATGGTGAGTCTGTAGATACCACCATGGGCTTTACGCCGCTGGACGGTGTACTCATGGGCACACGCTGCGGCAATGTTGACCCGTCTGCTGTAACCTATGTTGCAAACAAGCACGGCTTTACCACCGGTGAGATGGATACTTATATGAATAAGAAGTCCGGTCTTCTGGGTATTTCCGGTAAGTCCTCCGACTGGCGTGACATTACAGCTGCTTCTGAAGCCGGCGAAGCACGTGCAGAGCTTGCAAGAGACATGCTGGTTTACGACATCAAGAAGGATATCGGTGCTTATGCAGCCGTTATGAACGGTCTGGATGCAGTGATCTTTACAGGCGGTATCGGTGAGAATGCTCCCAACTGCCGTGAGATGGTATGCAGCGATATGGAATATCTGGGCATCAAGATCGACAATGCGGTCAACGACTTCAAGGGTCAGCTGAGAAAGATCTCCACACCGGATTCCAAGGTTGAGGTATGGGTGATCCCCACCAACGAGGAACTGCTCATTGCAAGAGATACACTGGCAATGGTAACCGGAAAGTAATTTTTCCAAGGGATAACATAATAGAAATTCGGGTAGATTGCATTCTGCCCGTTTTTCATTTTAGAGAGGAGTCGACAAGATGATACAGAATCTGACAGAAGCTGCAATGGCGGCAAGAGCCAACGCATATGCGCCCTATTCCGGATTCCGTGTAGGGGCAGCCCTGCGAACCGCAAGCGGCAGAGTCTATACCGGGTGCAATGTAGAAAATGCATCCTACTCTTTAGGGGTATGTGCAGAACGCAGTGCGGTCTTTCAGGCAGTTGCTGCCGGTGAGACGCAGCTGCGCAGCCTTGCAGTTGTGGGCGGCGCAGACGAGATCCAGGCAAGGGAGATCCCCTGCATTCCCTGCGGTGCATGCCTTCAGGTGCTTGCGGAGTTCTGCCCGCCTGATTTTCCCATATTGCTTACAGACGGGGTACATCCCCTCCGTGAGTTCCTGCCCCGGCAGTTCCGCCTGAAGGAGGATTAGTTCTTCTTCTTTTTCACAGGCGTACGGCTGCCATCGGGACGTACAATGATCGTATTGGAAAGCTGTCCGCTGAGATTTCCGATTACAGACTGTCGGAATTCATTGCGCAGAGCAGTCTGCTCCGCCCGTTCCTCTTCCGTCAGTTCCCGTTCTTTGGAGGCTCTGGCAAGGGCGTTGATGCGGTCGATTTTAGACTGATCCATAGGATTCTC
The DNA here is from genome assembly GCA_017480865.1 of Ruminococcus sp. Taxonomy (GTDB): domain Bacteria; phylum Bacillota; class Clostridia; order Oscillospirales; family Ruminococcaceae; genus Ruminococcus_C. The sequence continues at coordinate 22,922 of JAFURN010000040.1, forward strand.
CCTTCATTTCATACAGAAATATCAAAAATCGATTCTAAAGAAATATTATACCATAATTCTGGCAGGAATGCAAGGGATTTGGTTGGTTTTGAGAAATTACGGCAAAAAGTGAGGCGTTTAGACATGGCAAAAACAGCATTTGTAACAGGCGGAACAAGAGGAATCGGGCTTGCAGTGACCCGGGCGCTGTCCGCACAGGGGTATATGGTCGTAGCAGGCTACTGCCGGAATGAGGCAGCAGCCATGCAGATGAAGCAGGAATGCGGTGCAGTTCCCTTGCAGGGGGATCTGAGCCGTCCGGGAAGTGCCTCGGAAATGGCACGCCGTGCGCTGGAGATACTGGGACATGTGGATGTACTGGTAAACAATGCAGCAGTATCCTATACGGATTTGTTCCAGTGCATGACACCGGAGCGTGTACAGGAGCTGTATCAGGTGAATCTGTTCGGCACAACAGAGACGACCCGGTTTCTTCTGCCGGAAATGCTCATGCGGAAGAAGGGCTGCATCATCAACATTGCTTCCATGTGGGGAGAGGTCGGCGCATCCTGTGAGGTGGATTATTCTGCGACGAAGGGGGCTGTCATCAGCTTTACCAAGGCACTTGCGAAGGAGGTCGGACCTTCCGGCATTCGTGTGAACTGCGTATCTCCGGGGGTGATCCGGACGGATATGAACGCGCATCTGTCGGAGGAGGACATGCGTGCGCTTGCAGAGGAGACGCCCCTGGGACGTATCGGCAGACCGGAGGAGGTAGCGGCAGCGGTGTGCTGGCTTGCTTCGGAGGCAGCATCGTATGTGACCGGACAGGTGTTCCCCGTAAACGGAGGAATTGTCTGAAAAAGCTGTTCTTTTTTATTGACCCGCCCGCAAAAATGGTGTATAATAGATACATCAAACGAAAGGGGGCGTTTTATGCTCTACGGAAATCAGAATGTGCGCGCTGCACTCAGCCGTATGGCAGAGGGAAAGCGTCTTGCACAGTGCATCCTGTTCTACGGCGATACCGGACTCGGCAAGAAAACGCTTGCCGGATGGTTTGCATCACGCCTTCTCTGTACAGAGCCTGACGCCCCTTGCGGCTCCTGCAAAAACTGCCGCACCATCCAGCAGAGGGTCCATCCCGATGTGACCTGGGTACCGCACAGCGGCAAGCTGGGCGGATTCTCCGTGGAGACGGTTCGTGCGATCTGTGCAGATGCGGTCATTGCACCCAACAGCGGCGCACGTAAGGTCTATATCTTCGATGACTGCGACAAAATGGATGTCCGTGCCCAGAATATTCTCCTCAAAATCATTGAGGAACCCCCTGCTTTTGCCTATTTCATTTTTACAGCCGCTGCAAGACAGGCACTTTTGCCTACGATCCTTTCCCGTCTCGTCCCCTTCGGGCTGTCTCAGTGCACAGAAGAGGAAACCATGCAGGCACTTGCTGCGCAGGGATTTTCGCCGGAGGACGTGCAGGAGGCGGTGGGCTGCTTTCACGGCAATATCGGGCAGTGCAGGGGCTATCTGGAGGATGAAACCGTCCGCCGTCTTGTCGCATTGACAAAAGAAGCGGTTCATTGTATAATAAGTAAGCGTGAATATGATCTGCTGGGAGTATTTTACCGGATCGGCTCGGACAGAGCGCAGGCTGCAAGACTCATTGAAATGCTGGGACAGGTGTTCCGGGATGGGATGGCACTGCGGCTCGGTCAGGATCTGCCCTGTACGGGATGCGACCGGGAAGGTGCGCTGGCACTTGCCGGAAAGCTCTCCCTTGCAGACGGACAGCGTTATCATCAATGTATCGGTAAAGCATATGCTGCCGTTTCGGCAAATGTCAACGTGCAGCTTATCCTTTCGGCTCTTTGCGCAGAGCTGATGGCAGGAAGATAGAAAGGACTTTGAATATGATAGAAATTATCGGCGTTCGATTCAAGATCGGCGGTAAGGTGTATTACTTCGCTCCGGGAAATGTAAAGGCAAAACAGGGCGATCAGGTCATCACCGAAACGGCAAGAGGTCTTGAATGCGGCGAGGTTATGATTCCCAATAAAAAGGTGCCGAAATCAGAGATTATGGCACCGCTGAAAAATGTAGTGCGTCTGGCGACCAAGGAGGATCTGCGTACCGTTGCGGCAAACCGCAAGAAGGAAGAACGTGCCATCGCTGTATGCGAGGAGAAGATCGCCTTCCGTAAGCTGGATATGCAACTGGTGGATGTGGAATGCACCTTTGACAACAGTAAGCTTCTGTTCTATTTTACGGCAGAAAACCGTGTGGACTTCCGTGAACTGGTCAAGGATCTGGCAGCGGTGTTCCGTACCCGTATTGAGCTGCGTCAGATCGGTGTCCGTGATAAGGCGAAGATGCTGGGCGGCATCGGCATCTGCGGCAGAGAATTCTGCTGCAAGGGCTATCTCTCTGATTTTCAGCCGGTATCCATCAAGATGGCAAAGGAACAGGGACTGTCTCTGAATCCCTCCAAGATCTCCGGCTGCTGCGGCCGTCTGATGTGCTGCCTCAAGCATGAGCAGAACGCATATGAGGCACTGCTCAAGATCACACCCAAGAATGGCGCACTGGTCGCACTCAAGGATGGTACAAAGGGCAAGGTCGTGGAGACCAATCCCCTGACCGGCGCTCTGAAGGTGCTGACAGACAAGTCAGATGTTCCGGTGAAAACCAATCGTGACGAGGTGACTGTGCTTCGTGACAGCCGCATCAAGGTGAACCAGGAGGAACTGAAGGCACTTCGTGAACTGGAGGGTCAGTAAATGACGCCTGCTGTACCAAAGATCAATTATCAGATAAAGATGGAACAAATCATAAAGCGGCTTCCTTCTGACAGGACGCCGCTGCTGTTCCTCCACGCCTGCTGCGCACCGTGCAGCAGCTATGTGCTGGAAGCCTTGAGCCGGTATTTTTCCATCCGGCTCTTTTTTTATAATCCCAACATCTTTCCGGAGGAGGAGTACCAGTACCGGCTTTCGGAACTGAGAAGGCTCATTTCCGAGCTGCCTCTTCCGAATCCGGTAGAGGTTGTGGACGGTACCTATGAACCCCAGCGGTTCCTTGCCCTTGCCAAGGGGCTGGAGCAGGAGCCGGAGCGGGGCGAGCGGTGCAGAAGATGCATTGCCCACCGCCTGGAGGAGACGTTCCGGACGGCTGCAAAGGAGGGAGCGGATTTTGTAACCACGACCCTTTCCATCAGCCCCCATAAGGATGCTCCCTTTATCAATGAGACCGGTGAAAAGCTTTCGGAGCAGTACGGTGTACCGTGGCTTTTCTCCGACTTCAAGAAGAAGGGCGGCTATCTGCGGTCCATTGCACTTTCGGAAACGCATCACCTTTATCGGCAGGATTTCTGCGGCTGTGTGTACAGCCGTGCGGAGCGGGAACGTCAGAAGCAGGCGGCTCAGTCCTCATAAAGGATACCGCACTGATAGAGCAGATGGGGATATTTCTGCCAGAAAGCGTATCTCTGAGAAGGCATATGCATACGATAGACCTCAGGATGACGCTCCATCAGAGGGATCAGGCAGCTGTAGTCATGCAGGTCAAGAATACGTCTGGGGATATTCTTTTTTCTTGCCTTCTCCATGGTATAAGCGGTTCCGCCGCCATTCGTATGCTGTACAGCAAGGAGGGTGCGGGAATACCGCAGCATATAATCATTCCGGCGGAGAAAGCACCACCGGGACGGCTTTTCTTCGATGCAGATCACTGCATCTGCGGCGTTTGCGATCCTCCGGAGCAGGACGGCATCCTGACCGGAGAAGCCGGATTCATGTTCCGCGTGGGGGACGGCTGCGATGATATGGATATCGGGCAGAAACTGCTGCATATAAAGCAGGATCTCCCCCGCCCAGAGGTCAACGCCCTTTGCCATGCCGGTAAGAAAAAAGCGTGCACCTTGTTCATAGGTATCTGCGATGAGCATGGTGAGCAGTGCTTGTATGGTATGCAGTGTGACTTCGGAGGAATGAATGGGTGTATCGAGAAATTTCTGGGGACGGTGTCCTGTAAAGCAGACAGTCTGCTCCGGATGATTCTGGAATGTCATGTCGTTCAGCTGGGGATTGCGCAGGAGCATAGGGTAACCTCCCTTTGTGGAATGTTGTGTCTTATATATTATAGCGCAAATACAGCCGGAAAGCAAGGTGTTGTTTTCCGGATTGATTTTGAAAGAAGGTTTTTCAATATGAAGAGGATTTTGCATCGTGCATGGGCTGAAATTGATCTTTCCGCCCTGGCACATAACATCAATTCTGTCAGAAAGGTTCTGCCGGAGCAGACAGAACTTATGGCTGTCGTCAAGGCGAACGCCTATGGTCACGGTGATGCGGCAGTATGCCGCAGACTCTCCGCCCTTGGTGTTCATTGGTTTGCCGTTTCCAATCTGGAGGAAGCGCTTTCCGTGCGGAAGGTCTGCCCCGATGCGGAAATCTTCATTCTGGGCTACACGCCTCCTGAATGCGCTCCGGAGATGGCAAAGCATAACATCATTCAGGGTGTGATCTCTATGGAGTATGCACAGGAACTTTGCCAGTATGCAGACGTTCCGGTCCGCTGCCACATCAAGCTGGATACGGGCATGGGCAGAATCGGCTTTCAGGGGAAGGATGCAGATACATATGCAGAGCAGCTGCTGCCCTTGTTTGCGCTTCCACAGCTGAAGATCGAGGGGCTGTACACCCACTTTGCGGCAGCGGATTCTCCTGAGGAGGCGGATGTGTGCTATACCCAGCAGCAGGAGCAGCGGATTCTGGACGTCTACGATCGTCTGAGCGAGCTTGGACATCCGCTTCCGCACGTACATTGTATGAACAGTGCAGCCAGCGTATACAAGCCCAATCCCCGCTGTACCCTGGCACGGATCGGCATTGTGATGTATGGTCTGGCGCCCAATTATCCGATACCGGTGCCGGTAGATCTGAAGCCGGTCATGACCTTCAAAAGCGTCATTTCGCAGGTGAAGACGGTACAGCCCGGTGACTGCATCAGCTATGGAAGGACCTATACGGCAGCGGAGGAGCGCCGGATCGCTACTGTTACAGTCGGCTATGCAGACGGTTATGCGAGACTGCTTTCGGGGAAGGGAAAGGCGCTTGTACACGGCGTACCGTGTCCCATTGTAGGGCGTGTATGCATGGACCAGATGATGCTGGATGTAACGGATGTAACGGAGCCGGTTGCATCGGGGGATGAGGTAACGCTGTTCGGGGATTGTGAGATTACGGCTGACTGGCTGGCATCGTTGTACGGTACGATTGGATATGAGATCATTTGTGGTATTTCAAAGCGGGTACCGAGACTGGTCGTAGGCGATTGAACGCTGTCAGGCTGGGGCAATCGGCTTATGGTGCTGACCGCCTATCTGCCTCCGGCAGTTCTGCGATAATCTGATTGCCCCACCATTAAAAAAGCTGTTTGCTGCACTTGACATGCAGCAAACAGCTTGCTTTTTCCTATGCAGCCGCCGCACAGTATTTCAGAACCAGTCCGCCCAGAGTGCCTCTGTACAGACAATGAAGCTCCGGCAGCTCCATGTAATCACCAGGCCGCATGAGCACCGGCTCCTTGGGCAGCTTCAGCGCACGGCTGCGATGCAGAATCTCGCTGACAAACTGCGAACAGAAAAAATGAGATTTCCGGCGCAGGGAAATGTTCAGCCGGCAGAAGATCAGCCCCAGAATGTTGAAATGATACCGTTCTGCATTGCTGATGATCCGGCAGACCTCCTCCTTTGCCGCCAGATACGCCTCGTCGCTCACCTGAAGCCTGTACAGCGCACAGGGAATATCCGGATGCTCCTTCAGATATCCGCTGAAGAAATCCTCCGTGCAGGGACCAGCCGGAAACAGTGTCTTTCCATTCTTCCTGGAGGAACTGTACATGGGCTGGAGACTGGTTTCAAAGGAAATCGATACATGCGTATAGGTGTCCGCTGTAATAAGATGCACGATTCTCGAAAGAATGGTCGTTGATCTTGTCAGCAGCACATAGATTGTTTTCATTGCGATCCCTCCTCTGCGCGGAATTCTGTCTGTTGCCTGATAAAAAAAGAGCTGTTGCTGCATCCGGCAGTCCAACAGCTCTGTTTACGCTGATTGCTGATTCGCTGACTGCCGCATCCTTGCACCGGATCGGCATCCGAAGGACAGGCAGGCGATGCAGCCGCATTTATGCCCGAAAGGGAACTCGCTTCTGCTTATTCAGCTGCGTTGTCGATGAAGTTTACGATGTCGCCAACTGTCTTGATGTTCTCAACATCTTCATCTTCGATCTTAACCTCGAAAGCATCCTCAACGGACATTACCAGGTCAACGATATCCAGGGAGTCAGCACCCAGGTCGTCCTGAATGTTAGCGTCCATAGTGATCTTGTCCTCTTCAACGTCCAGCTGGTCTACGATGAGTTCCTTAATCTTGTCGAATGTCATTTTAAATTCCTCCATAAATTGTATTTGATCCACGCCTGTGGATCTGTTTTTTATATCATCGGTGGGTCTCAGTGTACACACCGATTTTCCTAAACTTAGTATACCGTTCTTTCAGCAAAAGGTCAATATCTTTTTCTGATTTTTCCGATATCGTTTTCACCAAATATTCTTTCAGATTTTCTGCAATTTTGTCCAAATCGTTGGATACGCCTGTATCAGATTCCGAAATAATAGCTTCTGCAATGCCGAAATCCACCATATCCTCGGCAGTAATTCGCATCACCTCGCAGGCTTCCTGTTCCCGGGAGGCATCCTTCCACAGAATGGAAGCCGCACCTCTGGGGGAGATGACGGAGTACAGAGCGTTTTCCAGCATCGCCAGGGCATCACATACGCCCAGTGCCAGCGCACCGCCGCTGCCGCCTTCGCCCAGCACAATGGATACCACCGGTGTGCGAAGGGACATGAATTCCGCCAGGTTCCGGGCGATCGCCTCACCCTGACCGCGCTGCTCCGCTTCTATGCCACAGAATGCGCCGGGGGTATCGATAAAGCAGATCACCGGGCGGTGGAATTTCTCCGCCTGACGGACAAGACGCAGTGCCTTGCGGTAGCCCTCGGGATGGGGCATGGCAAAGTTGGACGCTTTGTTTTCCTGGATATTTCTGCCCTTGACCTCGGCAATAATGGTCACGGGAACGCCGTCCAGTCTGCCGATCCCGCCGAGAATTGCGCCGTCATCCCCAACACCTCTGTCGCCGTGAAGTTCGTAGAAATCCTCGAAAACCAGCGGCAGGTAGTCACGGATGGTGGGACGGTTCTTGTCACGGATGAGCAGCTGACGCTCCCAGGCCGATCTTGTATTGGTTCTTTCCATATCAGCACTCCTCCTTCAGCGGCTCTGCGGTGTATCCATGCAGCTTCAGCAGATGAGACAGTGTGCTGCGCATTTTCTTGCGGCGCACGATCATATCTACATAGCCGTGTTCCAGCTGGAATTCTGCAAGCTGGAAGTCATCCGGCAGATGCTGCTTGATGGTACCTTCAATGACACGTCTTCCGGCAAAGCCGATGAGAACCTTCGGTTCCGCCAGAATGATATCGCCCAGAGAGGCGAAGGATGCCGTTACACCGCCTGTAGTGGGGTCAGTGAGAACGGTAATGTACAGCTGACCTGCTTCGTTGTGCTTCTGCACCGCCGCAGAGGTCTTTGCCATCTGCATGAGGGAAATGATGCCCTCCTGCATTCTTGCGCCGCCGGATGCGGTAAATGCAACCACCGGCAGCTTATTTTCCGCAGCATATTCAAAGGCACGGGTGATCTTTTCACCGACAACACTGCCCATGGATGCCATCATAAAGCGGGAATCCATGACGATCAGTACGGTACGGCTGCCCTTGATGGTGCAGAGTCCGGTCACGACTGCATCATTCAGACCGGTTTTCTGCTGAAGTTCCGTCACCTTTTCTGCGTAGCCCGGAAATTCCAGGGGGTCTGCGCTGCACAGATTTGCGTCAAGTTCTTTAAAGGAGTCCGTATCCGCCGTAATGGCAATGCGCTCGGCAGCCGTCAGTCTGGCATGATACTCACAATTCGGGCAGATTTTTCCCAGTTCTGCCATCTTCTGCTGGGGCGTGGATGTGCCGCAGCGGGGACATTTAAACATCGGCACGGCCGGGTCAGGCTCGTCGCCGTTAAAACGTTTGGTTACCGTTTTGAACAGATCTTCTAACATATTCGTATCACCATATTACAGCTGCCTGGGCAGTCTGCGTACTTCCTTATGATTTTTTCAGCTGCTCCAGATAGGCGGTCAGGAATCCGTTGTCATAATCGCCCTGTTCAAAGGCAGGATTCTTCAGCAGCCGCAGCTGGAAATCGATATTCGTATCGATACCCTCCACGATGAATTCCGACAATGCCCAGCGCATTTTCATAATCGCTTCCTTGCGGGTAGGCGCATGAACGATAAGCTTTGCGATCATGGAATCATAGTAGGGGGGGATGGTGTAGCCCTGGTATACTGCGCTGTCAATGCGCACACCGGGGCCGCCGGGCGTATGTAACGCCTGAATAGTACCGGGAGACGGACGGAAGTCCAGTTCCGGGTTTTCTGCATTGATGCGGCATTCGATGGAGTGACCCTTCACTGCAATATCCTCCTGGGTAAAGGGCAGCGCCTCTCCCTGTGCGATCCGCAGCTGCATCTGTACAAGGTCAATGCCTGTGACGAACTCCGTTACCGGATGCTCTACCTGAATGCGGGTATTCATTTCCATAAAATAGAAGTTGCGCTCGTGGTCCACGAGGAACTCAATGGTTCCGGCATTGCAGTAGCCGCATGCCTTTGCCGCCCTGACAGCAGCCTCCTGCATCTTCTCACGCAGTTCCGGCGTCATAAGGGGGCTGGGGCTTTCTTCGATCACCTTCTGGTTCCGGCGCTGCATACTGCAGTCACGCTCACCCAGAGCCACCGTATTGCCGAAGGAATCTGCCAGGATCTGAATTTCCACATGATGGGGACCGACGATCAGCTTTTCCAGATATACCTCGTCATTTCCGAAGAACTTGCCAGCCTCTTCCTTGGCGAGCGTCAGCTGCTGTTCCATCTGCTCGGCACTGTCGACTCTGCGGATTCCTCTGCCGCCGCCGCCTGCGGATGCCTTTACCAGTACCGGATAGCCAATCTCCTCTGCGATGCGCTTCGCATCCTCCAGAGAGGAAACAACGCCCTCAGAGCCGGGAATTACCGGAACACCGGCAGCCTTCATGGTTTCCTTGGCACGTGCCTTATCGCCCAGCATCGCGATGGACTCCGGAGACGGACCGATAAAGGTAATGCCGTACGCCTTGCACAGTGCAGCGAATTCCGCACTTTCAGACAGGAAGCCGAAGCCGGGATGAATGGCCTCTGCGCCTGTATTGCGGCAGGCAGCGATGAGTGCCTGCATATTGAGATAGCTGTCCTTTGTGTTTGCCGGACCGATGCAGACGGATTCATCTGCAATTTTCGCATGGAGGGCAGACTTGTCAGCGGTGGAATACACCGTTACACTCTGAAGCCCCTGTTCCCGGCATGCACGGATAATGCGAACCGCAATTTCCCCGCGGTTTGCAATCAAAACTTTCTGAAACTTCATGGGCACCGTATCCTTACTTTTCTACGGCGAACTTGATTTCGCAGGTAACAGCCTTCTTGCCTTCAACGGAAGCGGTTGCCTTACCGATGCCGATGGGACCTCTCTGGCTGATGATCTCAACCTCCAGATCGAGAACATCGCCCGGAACCACCTGACGGCGGAACTTTACCTTATCAATGCCGGCGAACAGCGCGATCTTGCCCTTGAATTCCGGCTGGGAGAGAATGCACACTGCACCAGCCTGTGCCAGCATTTCTACCATGAGTACGCCCGGAGTTACAGGATTTTCAGGGAAGTGCCCCTTGAACCAGTAGTCATCTTCTCTCATATACTTACGTGCAACAACACGCTTGCCGGTTTCCATTTCCAGAACCTCATCGATCAGCAGGAACGGATCTCTGTGAGGGATAATTTCCTTGATCTGCTCCTGGTTCATCAGAACCTCTGCCATTTTATATTCCTCCTGTCTCAGACAATGCGCATCAGCGGCTGGTCATATTCTACAGCCTCGCCGTTGGCAACCAAAATTTCTTCTACAACACCGTCGAAGTCGCTCTGAACTTCGTTCATAAGCTTCATGGACTCGATGATCATGAGTACATCGCCCTTCTTGACGGTGTCGCCCACCTTTACAAAGGGAGCGTCTTCCGGGGATGCAGCTGCATAAAAGGTGCCGACGATGGGCGCCTTTACGAGATTGCCTGCCGGTGCAGCAGGTGCAGCAGGAGCCGCTTCCTCAGCCGGTGCAGCCGTCACTTCAGCCTGCATGGGTGCAGCAGCCGGTGCCGGAGCAGCCATAGGTGCCATAGGCGGCAGGATGGGCGGCATGGGCGGTACAGGGGGAGCAGAATGACCGACAATGGTCAGTTCTCCGCCCTCGGTTTCGATCTTGATCTTTTCAAGCTTATACTCAGAGACAGCCTTCGCCAGCTCCTTGATTTCCTCAATACTATACATATGGTATCTCCTTAATCCGTCAGCTTCTTGAAGCACAGGGTTGCGTTGTGACCGCCGAAGCCCAGAGAGTTGGACAATGCAGCGTTCACCGGCATTTCTACGGGACCATCTGTACAATAGTCCAGATCGCATTCCTCGTCGGGTGTGCTGTAACCGATGGTCTGGTGGATGAAGCTGTTCTCAATGGTCAGCGCACATACGATGGCTTCCACTGCGCCGGTACCGCCCAGCATATGACCGGTCATGGACTTGGTGGAATTGATCTTTACCTTGCGTGCTGCCTCTTCGCCCAGAGCGATCTTGACTGCACGAGTCTCGTACTTATCGTTGAGACCGGTAGAGGTACCGTGTGCATTGATATAGGTGATATCGTCTGCGGTAAGACCTGCTTCCTCATAAGCATTCTTCATGGCTCTTGCAGCAGCCTCGCATTCCGGAGACGGAGAGGTCATGTGGTAAGCGTCACAGGTTGCGCCGTAGCCTGCGATCTCGCAGTAGATCTTCGCGCCTCTTGCCTTGGCATGCTCATATTCCTCCAGCATCAGAACTCCTGCGCCCTCACCCAGAACGAAGCCGCTTCTGTTCTTATCGAAGGGAGTAGAAGCCTTCATGGGGTCGGTTTCACGTGTGAGCGCCTTCATGGTCTTGAATGCGCCGATAGTGAATTCGGTTACAGTAGACTCTGTACCGCCGCAGATACAAGCATCCAGATAACCATCCTTGATCTTACGGAACGCCTCTCCTACAGCGTGGGTAGAAGATGCGCATGCTGTTACAGTAGCGAAGTTGTCACCGCGGAAGTTGGTCTTCATGGAGATCTCGCCGGCTGCCATGTTGGAGATCATCATAGGCACAAAGAAGGGAGAAACCCGATTCGGACCCTTTTCCATATACTTTGTGTGCTCTGCTTCTGTCATTTCCAGACCGCCGATACCGCATCCGATAATAACACCGCAGCGGTAAGGGTCAAGATCCTTCATATCACTGCCGCAGTCGTCCATTGCCTGTTTTGCGGCAGCAACTGCGAACTGGGTGAAGCGCTCCATGTGGCGGATATCCTTCTTGTCAAAGTAATCAGTGGGCTCGAAATCACGTACAATACCTGCAACGCTTACGCCCACCTCTTCCGGGTCGAATTTATCAATCGTTGAAATACCGCATTTGCCCTCCTGCACATTCTTCCAGAATGTTTCCAGATTGCCGCCCAGAGGGTTTACTGTACCCATACCAGTAATAACAACTCTTCTCATAGATTTTTTCATTCTGCCGCCGGTTCTGACGGCAGGACTCCTTTCTGATAAAGCTTAATAATGAGGAATATGTTACATCATAAGACCGCCGGAGATTTCGATGGTCTGACCGGTTACATAGCTTGCATCGCCGGAACACAGGAAGGAAACCACGCTTGCGATCTCCTCCGGATTGCCATAGCGTCCCATTGCAACCAGACCCAGCATCTTGTCTCTCTGCTCTTCGGTCAGAGCATCGGTCATGGGGGTCTTGATGAAGCCCGGAGCCACTGCATTTACCGTAATGCCTCTGGAGCCGAGTTCCTTTGCAGCGGTCTTTGTCATACCAACGATAGCTGCCTTGGATGCGGAGTAGTTCATCTGACCGGGATTGCCGTAAAGACCTGCAACAGATGCAAGGCTTACGATGCTGCCGTGCTTCTGACGGAGCATAACTGCGCCTACCAGCTTGATCATATTGAAAACGCTCTTCTGGTTTACAGCGATAACTGCGTCATACTGCTGCTCGGACATACGGAGAAGAAGACCATCCTTTGTAATGCCTGCGTTGTTGACCAGGGCGTCAATACTGCCGAATGTACTCTTGACTGCCTTGACCATTTCCTCACACTGTGCATAATCTGCAACATTGGCTGCAAAAAGCTCTGCCTTTACGCCGTAAGCACGGCAAGCCTCTGCAACCTTTTCTGCATTTGCCTTGTCACCCTCGCTGGGGAAGTGGTTGATCGCAACATCGAAGCCGTCCTTTGCCAGGCGTTCTGCGATACATGCGCCGATACCCTGGGACGCGCCTGTGATAAGTGCTGTAGCCATTTTTGTTTCTCCTTTCCGTTATCTGCCGAGCAGCTTTTCAGCCTCTGCCATCATTTCGTCGATTACTTCCTTGCAGGGACGGATGTCCTTGATCATACCTGCGATCAGTCCGCACAGGAAGGAGCCCTCGTCCACGTTGCCGTCAATTGCAGCCTTACGCAGAGAGCCGACTGTCAGTGCCTCGAAATCCTCGGGCGGTGCAGCGTTCTTTTCCATTTCCTGAAGCTTCTTTGTGTACTTTGTCTTGACACTTCTGCACGGGCTTCCGGAATAGAAGCCGGTGATCTGGTTGTCGGTGTCCTTTGCCTTGACTACGAGATTCTTATAGTTCTCGTGGATCTGGCATTCATCAGTTGCCAGGAAGCGTGTACCGATCTGTACACCCTCTGCACCCAGCATGAAGGAGGCTGCAATGCCTCTGCCGTCTGCGATACCGCCGGCTGCGATAACGGGGATGTCCACTGCATCTACGACCTGGGGAACGAGACACATGGTGGTGTTCATGCCGATATGACCGCCGGATTCTGTACCCTCCGCAATAACAGCATCTGCGCCGCTTCTTTCCATACGCTTCGCCAGTGCAACAGACGGAACAACAGGGATGACCTTGATGCCGGCTGCCTTCCAGGCTTCCATGTACTTGCCGGGGTTGCCGGCGCCGGTGGTGATCATAGGCACCTTTTCGTCAATGACCAGCTGTGCCAGGTCATCTGCGTTGGGGCTCATGAGCATGATGTTCACGCCGAAGGGCTTGTCACCTACCTTGGATTTGCAGATGCGGATCTGCTCACGCAGATAATCGATGGGTGCGCTGCCGCCTGCGATGATACCGCATCCGCCTGCGTTTGTAACAGCTGCTGCCAGTGTGCTTTCTGCTACCCATGCCATACCGCCCTGAAGCAGGGGATAGGTACAGCCGAGCAGCTCGGTAATTCTTGTTTTCATAGATTCTTTCCTTTCTCCGGTTACGGATTTTCTATATATATAAAATGAATGGTGGACTTAATATTCCAGAATGACAGCGGCATAGGTCAGACCTGCGCCGAAGCCAACGAGACAGATCTTGTTTCCGCGCTGGATCACGCCGGCACGGACCGCCTCGTCCAGAGCGATCGGAATGGATGCGCTGGAGGTGTTGCCGTGCTGTGCAATATTGACGACTGCCTTTTCCATGGGAAGTCCCATGTTCTTCATAGCAGTTTCAATGATACGGGTATTTGCCTGGTGGGGAACGATCTTGTCCAGTTCATTCAGATCAAAGCCGATCTTGTCAGCTGCTGCCTTTGCAGCCTTGGGCATTGCCTGGGTTGCAAAGCGGTAAACCTCCTTGCCGTCCTGCTTGAGGCAATGTGCAAACTTACCTGTGAGCGGTTCGTCGAAGTCGTCCCACTTTTTCTCCAGCTTCTCCGGTACTGAGAAGTACGGTGCCGGCATTGCGGTAGGGGCAAAGAGGAACTTTGCTCCGGTGCCGTCAGCACCCAGATGGCTGGTGTACAGAGCGTCCTCCTTATATTCCACAACAACAGCCGCTGCGCCGTCACCGAACAGAATGCAGGAAGCACGGTCCTCGTAGTTTGTGATACGGGACAGCTGTTCGTTGGCTACGATCAGTGCATACTTTGCATCAGCGTCTGTTTTCAGGAAACGGTGCGCCATGTCCACGCCGTACACAAATCCCGAGCATGCTGCATTCAGGTCAAAGCAGGCAGCATTTACAGCACCTGTCTCCCGCTGAATGATGCAGGATACAGAAGGTGTGCAGTAATCGCCTGTAATGGTGGTATCAATGATCATGGCGATGTCTGCTGCATTGATGCCTGCTGCTTCGATGGCAGCCTTTGCTGCCTCTGCGCCCATGTACCATGTCGGCTCACCTTCCGATACACGGCGGGAGCTGATGCCGGTACGTGTGCGGATCCATTCGTCGTTTGTTTCAATAAACTTTGTGAAATCGTCGTTGGTCAGTTCTCGTGCGGGCGTATAGCTGCCCGTACCTAAAATGTGAAGGCCCATGGAAAAATTCCTCCGTTCCTATTGTGTTTGTTCGAGTTTTGTGATATGATTAGAAAAGCAGGCTGCTCGGAGGAGCATTTGTCTGCTGAAAATCACACACTCTTATATTATACAATATTTTGGCGCGTTTTGCAATGACTCCGGTTGGTTTTTTCTGGATATTTCTATGACTTCCTATTTTTTGCACAAAACAGGACGTCTGAATCAAGCGGATTTGCACAAAATCGCCAATACAAAGAGAAAGGACACGATTCAATATGACAATTTCACTCTTTTCCGGGCAGGGTTCTCAGTACACAGGCATGGGACTGGACCTGGCTGCGGCGGATCCTTCCCTGAATTCCATCTATGAGACAGCTTCCTCGGTTCTGGGCTTTGACCTCAGAAAGATCATTGAAGAAAGCGATGCGGAGACACTGTCCCGTACCATTTATGCACAGCCGGCGATCATGGCGACCTCTCTGGTTTGCCTGGAGGCTGCAAAGAAGAAGGGCTTCACCTTTGGCGGTGTTGCAGGTCACTCTCTGGGTGAGTATGCAGCAATGGTAGCATCCGGTATGCTGTCCCTGGAGGATGGTTTCCGTGTGATCGGCGCACGTGCGGCTGCAATGGATCAGGTTGCACAGAGTTCCGATGGTGCAATGTGTGCAGTCCTGAAGCTTTCTGCTTCTGATGTAGAGCGCATCTGCGAAGAGACAGAGGGCTATGTAGTTCCGGCAAACTACAATTCTTCCATTCAGACTGTTATTGCCGGTGAAAAGGCAGCCGTTGCAGCTGCGGCAGAGAAGGCAGCAGCCATGAAGGGCAGAGCCGTACCGCTGGCAGTGGCAAGCGCATTCCACACAAAGATGATGCAGCCGGCTGCGGATGCATTCTATGAGGCAGTGAAGAACGTTGTCTTCAAGGCACCGGAGGTAAAATTCTACTCCAATGTACTGGGTGCTGAGCTTACAGATTTCTCGGATATGCCGTCGCTCCTGGCAAAGCACATCGTATCCCCTGTACGCTTTACCGCAGAACTCCAGCAGATGCAGGAGCAGGGCTTTGATACCTTTGTGGAATTCGGTCCGAAGAATGTCCTGACTGGTCTGGTGAAGAAGACACTCAAGGACGTAACTGCACGGAACTGCGAGAATTGTGCAACATTGGAGGAGGTTGTTTCCTTATGAAAGAAAAATACACGCTGATCGGTTATCCTCTGGGACACTCCATGTCCCCGATGATTCACGAGAGACTGTTTGCGATTCCGGGCCGTGATGCAGGCTATGACCTGACGGAGATCGCGCCTGAGGAACTGGAGGAACGCGTATCGGAGCTGCGTCAGCTTCGCGGTTTTAATGTGACCATTCCCCATAAGCAGAGCATCATTCCGTTTCTGGATGAACTGGGCGAATCTGCACGGCGCTACAATTCAGTAAACTGTGTCGTAAATGACGGCGGTAAGCTGATCGGTTACAATACAGACTGTGACGGCTTTGTCCGTTCTGTGGAGGACTATCCGATGGACGGCAAGGTCCTGCTTGTAGGCTGCGGCGGTGTCGGCAGAATGATGGCAGTCGAGGCAGCACTGCATGGTGCAGATCTTACGATCGGAATCATTCCCTGTGATCAGGAACGGGCAGCTGCACTGACCGGGGAGATCCTTGCCATGAAGCCGGATGCAAAGATCCGCATCGCACTGACCAGTGAACTGGATGAAAGCTTTGATGTGATCCTGAATGCATCTCCGGTTGGTATGTATCCGAAGACAGATGCTTGTCCCATAAGCGATGGGCTGATCGAAAAGTGCAGCTATGTATTTGATGTTGTATACAATCCCGTGGAAACCACACTCATGAGAAAAGCACGTGCGCTGGGCAAGAAGGCTGTGGGCGGTGCGGCTATGCTGGTATTGCAGGCAGTCAAGGCGCATGAATTGTGGGACAATGATCTCTATACAGAGGAACAGGTTCAGGAGATCGTCCGTCAGGTGGAGCAGGCGGTTGCAGAGCAGTTCCCGCTGACGGGAGGTGCGGAAAAGTGACGATTTTCTTATGCGGCTTTATGGGCTGCGGCAAGTCCACAATGGGACGTGCGCTGGCAAGGAGACTCCGTCTGCCGCTGATCGATACCGATGATTATATTGTGGAGCAGGAGGGCATGAGCATTCCGGAGATATTCGCACAGAAGGGAGAGCCTTACTTCCGCAAGACAGAGGCGGATGCCGTACGCACCCTTTGCAGAAAGAGTGCAGTGATTTCCTGCGGCGGCGGCACTATGCTCAACCCGGATACGGCTGCTGCTGCACGGGAGGAAGGCACCGTGGTTCTCATTGACCAGAGCTTTGAGGTGTGCTATGAGCGGATCAAGGATGACGAGAACCGTCCGCTCGTGCAGAAAAATACAAAGGAGCAGCTTCGGGAAATTTACAATACCCGTGCGGAGATATACCGTGCCCATGCAAGTCTGGTTCTGAAGGCAGAATCCACCCCGGATGCAACGGCGCAGCGTCTGATTGAAATGATGAAGATACCCATGCCCACGGATGCGGTAGCAGCATCCTCAGTACAGGAGAAAGCATGAAGATTTATAACGCAGTCATACATACAATGACAGACAGAGGCGTGATCGACGGCGGCTTTGTCTGTGTGGAAAACGGCAGAATTACAGCGGTTTCCGAAGGAACGCCCGGCGAGATTCTCCCGGGGGATATAGATGCCGGAGGAAGTATTCTGCTTCCCGGCTTTATCGATGCCCATACCCATCTGGGCATTCTGGAGAACGGTCTTGACTTTGAGGGAGACGACTGCAACGAAGCCTCTGATCCCTTTACGCCTCATATGCGCGCCATTGACGGTGTAAATGCCATGGACTACTGTTTTCAGGAGGCAGTTGCGGGCGGTGTAACGGCAGTGATGACCTCTCCGGGCAGTGCCAATGCCTGCGGCGGTTCTATGCTGGTGATGAAAACCCACGGCAGCTGCGTGGATACGATGGCAGTCTGCACGGCTGGTATGAAGTTTGCCCTGGGTGAAAATCCGAAAAACGTCTACAACGGACGGGATGAATCCCCGAAAACAAGAATGGCAACTGCGGCACTCATCCGGGAGGGTCTGCACAAGGCGGCACGGTATCTTTCCGACTGCGAGGCGGCGGATGATGATACGGAGCTCCCCGATTACGATGCCAAGTGTGAAGCACTGATCCCTCTGCTCCGGGGCAGCATGAAAGCGCATTTCCACTGTCACCGTGCGGATGACATCTGTACGGCGATCCGGATCGCAAAGGAATTTCATCTGGATGCCGTCATTGTACACGGCACGGAGGGACATCTGATTCCCGAGGTGCTGGCAGAGGCGGAGGTTCCTGTGATCTGCGGACCGATCCTCTGCGACCGCTGCAAGCCGGAGATGAAGAATCTGGACATTGCGGCAGCAGGTATTCTGCAAAAGCATGGTGTGAAAATTGCGATCTGCACAGATCATACGGTGATTCCGGTTCAGTATCTGTCTGCAACGGCGGCACTTGCAGTCAAGGGCGGACTTTCTGAGGCGGATGCGCTGTACAGCATTACAAGAGGTGCAGCAGAGATCCTGGGTGCAGAGGAGCAGATGGGCAGCATTGCAGAGGGAATGGATGCAGATCTGCAGCTGTACCGGAGAGATCCGCTGGATCTGAGAGAAGACCCGTGGTATGTGATGATAAACGGTAAGGAGTGTATCAGAAAATGAATCTGGATGAAGAGATGAAGAAGCTGGAAGGTCAGGTAAAGTCTGAGGAGGACAGCAGAAAGGCAAAGAAGAAGGCACGTGCAGAAGCGGCGGCAGCGGCGGCTCCGCCGAAGAAGTCGAATCCGCTGCTGGAATTTGTGGTAGGATTCATTCTGCTGGGTGCAGGCATTTACTGGGTGCTGAATTCCTTTGTGGTGACATTTTCATGGGGCAGCCTGTGGGGCAGCTTTGGAATCAGTGCAGGACTGGCAACGGGACTGATGCTGATACCGCTTTTTATTGGTATCGGGCTTGCATTTTTCATGGAGAAGAAGCTGATCCCGGGACTTGTGATCGGACTTGGTGTGCTGATCATACTGGTGACGCTTCTGACGAGTGTACGGTTCCGGCCCATGACTGCGTCCTTGTGGCAGTATGTGGTTATGTTCGGCATGATCGCAGCGGGTGCAGGACTTCTGGCGAAGTCGCTGTTCAAGAAGAGCGAATAAAAAGACAAAGTCCGCAGATTTTCAGTGATACATTCACTTCGTCTGCGGACTTTTTTGTATATTGGTTCTCTTTTAAATGTTGGGGGGAATCTGTAGGGGACGGCGCCTGCAACGTCCCGTTATCAGGCTGCATTGTATACGGGACGCTATTGATGCAGTTTCCTGCAAATGACTATTCTGCGTATTGTTTTGCAGGGACGACCATTGACCGCCTGTATCAGTACGCATTTAATTTTCATTGCACATCCCTTACTAAGGGGAGTCTTATGCGGAAGATCTGATTTTCTGACAAGCTTTTACCCCTGCTTCGCTGCCATTCTGGCGTTCGCCAGCATCAGCTTGATGCGGTTCTCCTGATTCACTCTCGTTGCACCCGGGTCATAGTCGATCGCCACAATATTCGCATTTGGATAAGCATTCTTGATCGCTCTCGCCATGCCCTTTGCCACAATATGATTCGGCAGACATCCAAACGGCTGCGTACAGATGATATTCTCCGTACCAGTCTCCGCCAGCACCGCCATCTCTGCTGTGATCATCCAGCCCTCACCCATGGATACACCCTGACAGATGTACTTGTCAGCCGCCGCACGCAGATCGTCGAAATCATGGGGCGGATGGAACTGCCCGTGCTCCTCAATGCACCGGATCATCTCCAGCTGCTTCGCATGCAGATACTTGTATCCCAGACGGAATGCCGTCGTCTTCAGATCATTATACTGATAAAGCCTGCCGTTGGTGTCGCTGTTTGCAGCACAGTACAGAATGAACTCCAGCAGCATCGGAACCAGAGGCTCGCAGTCCTCCTGAATGAGAAACTCCTCCAGCTGATTGTTCGCCAGAGGCGAGTATTTTACGTAGATCTCACCAATAATGCCGACACGGATCTTCTTCTTCTGGCTCTTCGGGATGGAACCGAAATCCTCCAGCATCTCCCGGTAGATCTGCTTGGTTTTGCGGTAGCCGCCTTCTTTGAAGAGGATGGGCAGCTTTTCCTGCCATTTATCCAGTACCTTCTGGGAATCGCCCTCGTTCAGTTCGTACGGGCGGCATTGGTTGTTGAGATGCATCAGCATGTCGCCGTACAATACGCCGTATACCAGCTTCAGAAGAAGCGGTGCTGTCAGCTGGAAGCCGCTTGATTTTTCAAGACCTGCGAAATTCAGGGAAATAACCGGGACCTGCGGGAACTGCTGGTCGATGCAGCGGCGCAGCAGATGGATATAGTTGGAGGCACGGCATCCGCCGCCGGTCTGGGTGATCAGCAGTGCTGTCTTGTCAGGGTCGTATTCGCCGCTTTTGAGCGCCTCCATAAACTGTCCCACCACCAGAAGTGCCGGATAACAGGTGTCGTTATGTACGTTCTTGAGTCCCTCCTCCACAACGGTACGGGAGGTGGATTCCAGCAGCTTCATGTTGTAGCCGAATTCCTTGAAGATGGAAATCAGCAGTTTGAAGTGGATGGGAAGCATGTTGGGGACGAGTATGGTGTGTGTTTTCCGCATGGGAACGGTAAATTCAGCATATGCCATATATGAGAAATCTCCTTTCGCAGAATCAGGCGTCCATCGCAGCCACAAGACTGCGCAGACGGATCTTTGCCGCACCCAGATTGTTGATCTCATCGATCTTCAGCTGGGTATACAGCTTGCCCTTTTCTTCCAGGATACGGCGCACCTCATCGGTGGTGATTGCGTCAATGCCGCATCCGAAGGATACCAGCTGAATCAGCTGCATATCCGGCTGGGTGGTAACATATTCCGCTGCACGATACATTCTGGAGTGGAACACCCACTGATTGAGGGCATTCAGCTTCGGGGTATGTGCCAGTGCCGCTATGCTGTCCTCGGTGATGACCGCCATACCAAGGCTGGCAATAAGCTTGTGAATGCCGTGGTTGATCTCCGGGTCGATATGATAGGGTCTGCCAGCCAGCACAATAATGGGCTTGCCGGCTTCTCTTGCGCTTTTTATGATGTCCTGCGCTTCCGCTGCGATCTGCGCACGGTGCTTTTCCAGAGCCGTAAAGCCTGCCTCCAGAGCATCGGCAATTTCCTTTTTCGTAGCATATGCACTGAAATATTCATGCAGAACATGGATCACGTGCTTTTTGCGGTTCAGGTCCAGGAAGGGATACAGGAAATTCTTGCAGCTCAGGCGCTCGTTGTTTGCCATGAGCAGCTCCGGATAGTATGCAACAACGGGACAGTTGAAGTGGTTGTCAGATTCTCCTTCGTCGATGGTATAGCTCATACAGGGATAAAAGATGAAATCCACATCCTGGTCCAGAAGGCTTTCGATGTGACCGTGAGTCAGCTTTGCCGGGTAGCATACCGTATCCGAGGGGATGGTGTTCTGACCCTTGTAGTAAGTCTCACGTGTGCTGGTTTCGGAGAATTTCACCTGGAAATTCAGCTTTTTGAAGAAGGCTGCCCAAAGCGGCATCTGGTCGTAGTAATGAAGTGCCAGGGGCAGACCGACTGTTGCAATGGGGTTTACCGGCTGCATATCCTTTTCCAGGTCCAGGATCATCTCGTACTTGCGGTCGTAGAGGTTGGGGAGAATATCCTTCGGCTGAATGCCTGCGCCGCGTTCGCAGCGGTTGCCGGAAATAAAGCGTCCGCCCGCTGCAAAGCGTACGATATTCAGGCTGCAATGTGCTGTGCAGCCCTTGCAGGTCGCCGCCTGAGAGGTGTAGGAGAAGGAGCGCAGTGCCTCTGCATCAATGAGAGTGCTTTCATCGGTTGATTTTTCCTGTGCATAGAGTGCTGCACCGAATGCACCCATGAGGCCGGAAATTGCCGGACGGATGACATCTCTGCCCATTTCCCGCTCAAAGGAGCGCAGAACCGCATCGTTGAGGAAGGTTCCGCCCTGTACCACGATGTGCTTGCCCAGATCGTCCGGGGAGTTTGCACGGATTACCTTGTAAACGGCATTCTTGATAATGGAGCCGGACAGACCTGCGGAGATATCCGCAACCGTTGCGCCGTCCTTCTGTGCCTGCTTGACGCTGCTGTTCATGAATACCGTACAGCGTGATCCCAGGTCTACCGGGCGTTCTGCGAACAGACCCAGCTTTGCAAAATCTGCAATGTCATAGCCCAGTGCCATGGCAAAGGTCTGGATGAAGGAGCCGCAGCCGGAGGAGCATGCTTCATTGAGCATAATGCTGTCGATGGCGCCGTTCTTGATTTTAAAGCACTTGATATCCTGACCGCCGATGTCCATGATGAAATCGACCTCGGGACAGAAGAAGGATGCCGCCTTGAAGTGGGCGACCGTCTCAACAATGCCGTGATCCAGCCCAAGACCGGCTTTTAAAAGTTCTTCGCCGTAGCCGGTAACTGCACTGCCTGCGATCCGGAGCTCCGGACTTTTTGCAGCATAGAATTCAGAAAGGGCAGCAGTAATGCAGTCCAGAGGCTGTCCCTTGTTGGTCGTATAGTATTCATACAGCAGTGTGCGGTCCTCGGAGATGACCACCATTTTGGTTGTGGTGGAGCCGGCATCAATGCCCAGGAATGCCTTGCCCTTATATGTACGGAAATCGCCTCTTGCCACGTCATGGGATGCATGACGCGCCCGGAAACGGTCGTATTCCTCCGGATAGGAGAACAGAGGCGGGTCAGCCAGTACATTGCTGTCGCTGACAGCGCCGGAGATTTTTTCGATCAGTGCTTCGATGGGATGTGTTTCTGTCTGATTCATAGCGGACAATGCACAGCCGTATGCGACAAAGGTACGTCCGTCTTCGGGAAATACGGCATTGCCCGGGTCCAGATGCAGCGTCTTGACAAATGCACGGCGCAGACCCTCCAGGAAGGACAGGGGACCGCCTAAAAACAGGACCTTACCCTGGATGGTGCGTCCCTGTGCCAGACCGGAAACCGTCTGGTCCACGACCGCCTGAAAAATACTTGCAGCAATATCCTCTCTGCGCGCGCCCTGGTTGAGCAGCGGCTGGATGTCAGATTTTGCAAAAACGCCGCAGCGGGATGCGATGGGATAGTTTTTTTCTGCACGGAGAGACATTTCGTCCAGCTGGTCGGCTGTTACGTTCAGCAGGGTCGCCATCTGGTCGATGAATGCACCGGTGCCGCCTGCGCAGGAGCCGTTCATGCGCTGCTCTACGCCGCCGGTCAGGAAGATGATCTTTGCATCCTCACCGCCCAGTTCAATGACCGCATCTGCATCGGGGAAACGCTGGTTTACTGCAACAAATGCTGCATGGACCTCCTGCACGAAGGGAAGCTTTGCAGAATCGGCAAGTCCAAGACCTGCGGAACCGGTGATGCAGACCGGGAAATTCTGCCCCGGATAAACGCCGGCGATCTGACGCAGCTGTGCAGCAATGGTTTCCTTGACCTTGGAAAAGTGACGCTGATAATTGGAATAGACCATCTGATGATTCTGGTCGAGAATGACCGCCTTTACGGTGGTGGAACCTACGTCAATGCCCAGTGCGTAGGGGTGTCTGAGAGTTTGTGTTCTGGAAAGATTCATCACAGAAGATCTCCTTTCTGCTGTGAGTTATGTATTGAGGCATATCTGCGTAAATGCGCAATTCGCCTTAAATAGTCAGATACAACTATTATACTACATCTTTCGTGAAAAAGGAAGGCGTTTTTTCGTTTTTTTCTGAGAAAACTTTTGCCAGAAAAGTTGAAATCCTTTCAGCGGATGGCCATATCCAGGAAAAAGAAAGAAAATCTCCGGAATTTCCCGTAAATAAAAGATATTTCGATGCAGAAAATACAGGCAGAGAAATATGGTATAAAGGATGTGTTAAGATTATGGCACAGGCACTTGCAAGAGGTGTGCTTCGGCTGACACAGCCGGTCTATGCAGCTGCTTTTGCAGCAGTTGCCGGGAAAAAAGAGGGTGAGGGTCCCATGGGACAATGCTTTGACCGGGTGGAGCCGGACAGTCATTTCGGACAGGAATCATGGGAGCAGGCAGAGAGCCGCATGCAGCAGGAGACGATCTACCGTGCCATGGAGAAGGCAGGTGCGCAGCCGGAGCAGATCGACCTGATCCTGGCGGGCGATCTGATCAATCAGTGTACGTCCAGCACATACAGTCTGCGTCCCTTTGCCATTCCGTTTCTTGGCTTGTTCGGCGCATGTTCTACCATGGCGGAGGGAATCGTGACGGGCAGTCTGCTGCTGGAGGCGGGTGCCGGAAATCGTGCTGTTGCAGCAACATCTTCCCATTTTTCGACGGCAGAGCGGCAGTTTCGGTACCCCCTTTCCTACGGCGGACAAAGACCGCCCACAGCACAGTGGACCTGTACCGCATCCGGTGCGGTTGTCCTTGACAAGGAGACAACCGATGCCCCAAGGATCCAGGGGGTCTGTATCGGAAAAATCACCGATCTGGGCGTATGTGATGCCAATAACATGGGTGCGGCTATGGCACCGGCGGCAGCGGATACCCTGACAAGATGGTTCCGGGGAACCGGCACACCGCCGGAGGCGTACGATGCCATTGTTACAGGCGATCTGGGTGAGATCGGCGGAAAGCTGCTGCTGGACCTGATGATGAAGCAGGGCTATGAGATCCATTCCCGGTATCATGACTGCGGGGTTCTGATGTTTGACGGAGACCGGCAGGATACCCATGCAGGCGGTTCGGGCTGCGGCTGCGGGGGAAGTCTTTTGTGCGGACATTTTCTCCCGAAGATGCAAAGCGGCGGGATCCGCAGAATGCTGTTTCTGGCAACCGGTGCGCTGATGTCTCCTATGCTGGTGCAGCAGGGGGAGAGTATTCCGGGAATTGCGCATCTTGTGGAATTCGTCTGCGGAGAGGAGTGAGCACAATGCTGGAATATATATGGGCATTTCTGATCGGCGGCGGGATCTGCGCTGTAGGACAGGTCCTGATCGACTATACAAAGCTGACGCCGGCACGGATCCTGACCGGTTATGTTGTGGCAGGCGTTCTGATCTCAGCCCTGGGGCTGTATCAGCCTCTGATCGATTTTGCAGGCGGCGGTGCGACCGTACCGCTGACCGGCTTCGGACATCTGCTTGCAGAGGGCATCCGCAAATCGGTGGAGGAAAAGGGCTGGCTGGGCGTGTTCAGCGGAGGCCTGACGGCATCGGCGGCAGGTATTACGGCGGCAATGCTGTTTGGTCTGGCAGCATCTGCGATTTTCAAGCCGAAAGACAAGTAGGAGGGATTCGAAATGGAAATTTCACCGGAATTATATCAGGACATGCAGGATGCGGCTGCACCGAAATCCAGAAGCTATGTGAATATTCCCATGGCATTTCTGGCAGGCGGATTGATCTGCGTACTGGGTGAGTGCATCCTGAATCTGCTGACATATTGGGGTGTGGAGCAGGAGGCAGCAGGCTCGTGGACCTCTGTGATCCTGGTATTTCTGAGTGCACTTCTGACAGGGCTGGGCTGGTATGAGCGGATCGCAAAGCATGCAGGAGCCGGTACCCTTGTTCCCATAACGGGGTTTGCCAATGGCGTAACCTCTTCGGCGATCGAAGCCAGAACAGAGGGCTGGATTCTGGGCGTGGGTTCCAAAATATTTACCATAGCCGGTCCTGTTATCCTGTACGGAACCGCAGCATCTGTGGTTTACGGCATTATGCTGATGCTGTTCGGGATGTTTCTATAGGAAGATTTTTCAGTATAGAAGCCGGTGCCGGGTGCGCCGGCTCAGTCTGTCGAAAAACCTTTGAAGCCTCCCCTTAGCAAGGGCAATGTCATCAGTTTAAGACAGTTTCACGGAAAAACGGGCAACCAATGGTCGCCCCTACAGAGGATTCTCTATTGAATTCTGGAAAATGTGAATGCAGCAGACGTAGGGGCGAGCATTGCTCGCCCGCATGCATTGCATTTCTTATACTATTAGCTTAAGTTGATGATATTGTTAGTGACGGAGGGGAAAATCCGGCTTTTTTGCTGTGCCGGATCTGTGGAAGGGTAAAAATGCAATAAACACGATATTTTCTGCAATTGCGATTCTGGAGGGATATGTGATATTATATAGGCAGAATAGCTGGGTTTTATCCCAAATACGTGTATAGAAGTGTGAGAAGGAGACAATCATGAAACTTTTGCAAAGAATCACAGGCATTGTGACTGCCGGTGCAGCGATGTTCAGCGTACTGGCAGCAGGCACATTACCTGCCGGCACACAGAATCTGACAGCAGAAGCCGCAGCAAACTATCCGGTGCAGGAACTGCGGTTCGGTATTGGCGACACCAACAGAAGCTTCTGCATCTCTGACACAGCGGACGGCTCCTATGTAAGCTCTCTGTCAGAACTGGATGCGGGCACTGTAAATTGCAAGTGGTCGCTGAACTACATCAGTGCAGGCGTTTACGAGATCGTAAGCTCTGCAACGGGCTATGTACTTACCGACAAGAACGGTCTTGTAGTGATCGCTCCGGATACGGATGCATCCAATCAGAGATGGCAGATCTCTGCTGTCCAGCAGGATTCCGAGGGCTATGATCTTTACTACAAGATCGTCAGCAATGCAGACACAAACGCAGCTCTTACCTTTGATGCGGACAGCAACTCTGTCATGCTTCAGAATTACAGCGGCGATCTCTATCAGAAGTTCAAGCTGAATCTGGATGGATTGCAGGGCTATGCAGCAAACTGCGTGGTGGACGGTCAGGAAAAGGCAGGCACCATCGGCGGTCTTCTGGGTGAAACCGTATTTGTGGATACCGATGATGAACTGAAAGCTGCAATGCTGAAGACAGAGCCGCTGACCATTGTTCTCACAAAGGACCTGGACTGGCATCCCTACGGTCAGCAGGAGATCCGTTCCCATAAAACACTGGTCGGTGCGTATGGCGTGACGCTGAAGGATGCGCAGATCCGCACCTGCCCGAATGATACCGATTCCTCTGACCCGCCTTCGGATAATCTGGTGTTCCGTAACCTGAGACTGCTGGCGAAGGACAGTACGAACTGCATGCTTTTCAATATCTATTCCTCCAGACAGATCTGGATCGACCATTGCTCCTTTATCAGCGAACTGCCCAGAGCAAAGGACGAGGTCGGAAAGTTCATCTGGTGCAATTCTCCCTTTGGCGGTACATGGAAATCCCGTGCAACGGACTTCATGACGATTTCCTACTGCTACTTCTACAACCGTTACTGGACCACTCTGTTTGCATCGGTTTCCTACGAGGTTCCCTCCAATGAGAAGATCCGCTGCCGTGTATCCTTCCTCTATTGCTTCTATGACCAGTGTGTCCGCCGCTGTCCGCAGCTGGGCAGTGCCTATGGTCACATTGTCTGCGGCTTCTGGAGAGGAAAGAGCGCATCCGAAACCGATGGCATCGATCAGATCATCGGCGGCGGTCAGACTGACGTTGTTTCCCAGAACTGCCGTTTTGAAGCAGTCGCCTCCGGTCATGAACTCTGTGCAGGCGGCGGTTCGGAGCCTTACCGTGACGACGGCTCTTATACCGCAGCAGATGCAAATTCCACACCCTCTGCAATTAACTTCTCTCCCAAGGTGACAAGTACCCGTCATCCGGAAAATGAGAATTACGGCTTCTCCCTGATCAATGCAGTGGGCACATATAATACAAAGGATTTCTGTGTGAAGTATTCCGGTTCTGCTGCATCTGAGGATGCGCTCAAATATATCACAGACAGTGATCTGGCAGACTGGATCTCCATTACCTATCCCTCTCCGTTCCTGAAGGATATTCCGGTCGGCAATGAACCGGTTACCGGTCTCAGCGCAGAGATGGATACCAAGCATGTATACAGCTTTATCAATGCAGGCAGCGGCCATTATCTGGAGGTTGCAGACAGCAGGGAAGAAAACGGTGCGAATGTACAGCAGGGTAATACCGGTGCAAGTGCATGGACACTGGAGGACGAGGGCGAAGGCTATTACAGAATCTGCTCGACCCTTGGTGATGGTAAGACCTATTATCTGGGATTGGAAAATGCAAGCGCTGACAATGGTGCTAATGTTGCTGTCTGGTCCGATGCAGAGAACGACGGACAGGTGTTCAAATTCCTTGCAAACCGTGACGGCACCTATACGATCGTATCCAAGGTGACAGAGGGCAAGAGTGCCATTGGCATTGCAGGCGGCTCTGTGGATGCAGGTGCCAATGCCATGCAGTGGGTTTGTGACGGTACAGATAACCAGAAATGGATTGCAGCCATCAACGGAAACCTTATTCGTCATATGCAGGTAACGGATTCCACCAAGGCAAGCTGGAGCATTGATACCGAAGCTGCTGTGGATGATATGGTATACGGCGACCGTGACAATGCCGCCTATGCGACCATTCCTGAGACATTGATCGGTGCGGAAATGATCGTAACTGCCTGCGATGCAAAGAACAGCGCAGAGGATCTTGCAAGCTTTGTTGCAGGTGCGGATATGACAGTTTACGTTGCTCTGGATGCAAGAGTGAGCACGGTTCCGGGCTGGCTTTCCTCCTGGACAATGACGGATATGACAGTCACCAGCAGCCGGGGCGTAACCTACAATCTCTACAGTCTTGCATGCAAGGCAGGCGATGCGGTCACGCTCGGTACAAACGGACAGGTGAGCGGCTGCGTGAATTACACTGTATTTGCTGTGAAAACAGGCGAAGAGGAGCCGGAGACGGTTCAGGGCGATGTCAATGCAGACGGAACCTTCAGTGTGGCTGATCTTGTGATGATGCAGAAATACCTCCTGAATCTGGGCGGTCTGACCGATCTGGAAGCCGGAGATGTATATCAGGATAACCGCATTCAGGTATTGGATCTTGTATGGATGAAGCAGATGCTGCATGCAATGACCAAGTGATGCGGCAGAGACCGCAAAATTAAAATCGGATTCAGGAAATTCTCCTCCCCCTGAGCAGACTGTAGAAAAAGGCATACTTTAACAGCGGGCGACCATTGGTCGCCCGTTTCTGTGAAGCTGTCTTAATACTATTCTCATTCCAAAATCATGAAAGAATTTCATGATTTTGATAGCCGCCGCAGGCGGTGTGAGGGAATGCATGAGACGGATTTTGTGGCGCAAAGCGTCACAAAATGGCGGGTGCGGCGTCAGCACACCCCTCAAATCAAATTATTTCAATAGTTTGATTTGAGAATTAGTAAGCGGACAAACTCGTTTACAGGGTAAAATAAAAAACTCAGAAACGGCGATATTTCGTCATTTCTGAGCCTTTAGCTTGGTGACCCGTACGGGAATCGAAAATCCCCCGTGATAAAATCCAACTTTGCAGACTATTACTAAAACCACGAAATACAGCCATTTACGGCAAGTTAGAAGAATAGTGGTTGTTCTAAGTTTCAAAGCTTTTTCGCAGCAATAAAGAACAAATAAAGAACAAACATTGTGGTGTATCTCTATTAATGAATCTGCTGGTGATTGAGAATTCTCACCTGCAAGTCGATCATGGAGGTATCTTATGAAGAACATTATTGAAGGTATGTACTACGGCAGTGTACTCCCTTTCGG
>JAFURN010000041.1 GCA_017480865.1 Ruminococcus sp.
ATAAGGCACTGAGAAAGGCTATTATTGCCGGCAACTGGAAGATGAATAAGAACCGCAAGGAAGCTGCTGAACTGATCGAGGCTCTGAAGCCCATCGCAGCTGACAAGACATGCGGCGTAGTGATCTGTGTACCGTTCACAAATCTGGAAACTGCTCTGCGTCTGACAGAGGGTACAAACATCGAGGTTGGTGCTGAGAACGTACACTTCGAGAAGAGCGGCGCATTCACAGGCGAAATTTCTGCGGATATGCTGACAGAAATGGGTGTTAAGTATGTTATCATCGGTCACTCCGAGAGAAGACAGTATTTCGCTGAAACTGACGAGACTGTATGCAAGAGAACCATGGCTGCTCTGGAAGCTGGCATGACTGTTATTCTGTGCGTAGGCGAAACACTGGAGGAAAGAGAACTGGGTATCACAGAGGAGATCGTTGCAAAGCAGGTTAAGGTTGCTCTGTCTCAGGCTTGCGAAAAGTGCGTGAAGAACGTTGTGATCGCATACGAGCCGGTATGGGCGATCGGTACAGGCAAGACTGCTACCGCTGAGCAGGCTGAAGAGGTTTGCGCATTCATCCGTAAGACTGTTGCCGGCATGTTCGGTCAGGCTGCTGCTGACGGCATGACCATCCAGTACGGCGGTTCCATGAACGAGAAGAACTGTGCAGAACTGCTGGCAAAGGAAAACATCGACGGCGGTCTGATCGGCGGTGCATCTCTGGTTGCTGAAAAGTTCGGCGTTCTGCTGGAAGAGGCTTCCAAGTAAGCTTTATCTGAATCGATAAAAATTAAAGCGGGCGGCGAACAACCGCCCGTTTTTAAAAGTTTGAAAGGATGTAATATTATGAGCAAAAAGCCTATCGCTCTTATCATTATGGACGGCTATGGATATAATCCGGATGATTATGGCAATGCGATCGTTGCTGCAAACAAGCCGAACCTCGACAAGTATTTCCAGGGTCCCAACACACTGATCGGTGCATCCGGTCTGGATGTAGGTCTGCCGGATGGTCAGATGGGCAACTCTGAGGTTGGTCACACCAATATCGGCGCCGGCAGAATTGTATACCAGATGCTGGTTAAGATCACAAAGGACATCAAGGACGGCGTATTCTTTCAGAATCCTGCACTGACTGCTGCAATGGAAAACTGTAAGAAGAATGACAGCGCACTGCACCTGATGGGTCTGCTGTCTCCCGGCGGCGTGCACAGCCACATGGAGCACCTCTATGGTCTGCTGGAAATGGCAAAGCAGAATGGACTTGAAATGGTTTATGTTCACGCATTCCTGGACGGACGTGACGTTCCTCCGTCCTCTGCTGCTGACTTCATGAAGGAAGCTTGTGCGAAACTCGAAGAGATCGGTGTTGGCAAGGTTGCAACGATCTCCGGCAGATACTATGCAATGGACAGAGACAACGCATGGGATCGTGTGGAAAAGGCATATGCAGCACTTGTTTATGGCGAGGGCGTAGAAGGCTGCTGTCCGGTAAAGGCGATTGAGGATTCCTATGCAAATGGCGTAACTGACGAATTCATGCTGCCGACTGTTGTAAATGCAGAGGGTAAGATCCAGGAAAATGACAGCGTGGTATTCTTCAACTTCCGTCCGGACCGTGCAAGACAGCTGACACGCTGCTTCGCAGATCCGGCATTCAGCGGCTTCGAGCGCAGAAATGGCTATTTCCCGGTACATTTCGTATGTATGGCACAGTATGACGCAGCAATGCCGAATGTATCCGTAGCATATCCGCCGGAAGAGCTGACCATGACTCTGGGTGAATATCTGAGCAAGAGCGGCAAGACACAGCTGCGTATTGCGGAGACACAGAAGTATGCACACGTAACCTTCTTCTTCAACGGCGGTGAGGAGACAACCTTTGAGGGCGAGGACAGAATCCTGATCCAGAGCCCGGATGTTCCCACATTCGATCTGAAGCCGGAGATGAGCGCATATGAAGTAACAGATGCTGTTGTAAAGGCGATTGAAAGCGACAAGTACGATGTGATCATCCTGAACTATGCAAACTGCGACATGGTAGGTCATACCGGCATCTTCGATGCAGCAAAGGCTGCTGTTGAGGCTGTTGATACATGCGTTGGCAGAATGGTGGATGCGATCCTTGCAAAGGGCGGCGTGGCACTGATTACCGCTGACCACGGCAATGCAGATAAGATGTATGAGCCGGATGGTGCAGCATTCACAGCGCATACAACCAATCCTGTTCCGTTTGTAGTAGTAGGCGAGGACTGCGAACTCCGTGAGGGAGGCGTTCTGGCCGACATTGCTCCGACTATGCTCCAGCTGCTGGGTCTGCCTCAGCCGGAGGAAATGACTGGTAAGAGCCTGATCAAGTAAATATCATGAGGGAGTTGTGGCGTTGCTGCTGCAACTCCTTTTTGTTCGATAAACTTGTAAGGGGCGGTGCCAAAGGCGTCCCGTTTGTTACGCATCCGCATTGGCGGGATGTTTTGGGCACCGTCTCCTTTGTCAGCTTCACTGACATTTTCCCGCACTGCAAGGAATCACCCCCTGGGGGGCATTGAGCCGACTTTCAGTACGAAATATGTTAAGAGACCTGCAAATAAAAGTCAATCCCTAAAAGTAGTGATTTACAAATAATTCACAATTAAAAAATGACACGACAATAAGACCGCCGAAGCGGTCTGAAAATCAAAATGCAGTTGAACCCGACCGGCAACCTTGACAGAAC
>JAFURN010000042.1 GCA_017480865.1 Ruminococcus sp.
CCAGTCTGAAAAGAGAATCACGGAACTGGACAAGCTGTTCACAAGGCTTTATGAGGATAATGTTTCGGGTAAGATTTCCGATGAGCGGTTTGACTCTATGTCCAAAGGCTATGAAAATGAGCAGAAGCAGCTGAAAGCTGCGGTTATCGAACTCAGTGCATTCATTGATGAAAAGACACAGAAATCTGCGGATATTACAAGGTTCATTGAAATCGTGCGGAAATACACCGAGGTTTCGGCGCTGACGCCTGAAATCATGCACGAGCTGGTGGAACGGATTGAGGTTCATGCTCCCGATAAATCCAGCGGTCACAGAATGCAGAAGGTGGATATTTATTTCAGGTTCAGGGTTGCAAGCAGCTCTGCGGTGCTCGACCGGAGGGATTATGATAAAAAGAGAAAGGCTGCGTAGGGCTTTACTACGCAACCTTTTGAAAGTCAGTTGAAACTTCTTTGTGGGTGGTCGCTTTCAAGCACCGACTTCTTTTTTTCAGAAAATGAGGAATCATCCGGATATCTTTTCAAACTTCCAGTTCTGGCAGGTGCTTCCCGTCAGCACCCACTGCTGAACATTGGCACCCGCACCTGTTTCAGCATTGATAACCTCAACGCATTTTGTTTCGTTTGAGCATTTTGTCAGAATCAGATAGGAGCCGTCTGCATTCCGTTTGAGCTTAAACTTCTGCGCATCCGCCTTTGTGGATGACCAGATCTGTACATTCGTACCGTTTTCGTTTTTGCCGTCTGCAACGTCAAGATAGTATGACTTGCCGTCGCCCAGCTGAGAAATAATGTAGTAATAGCCGTCGCCTGCATCCTTTACATTCCATGTGTTGTTTGATTTGGTTGCAACGGTGCTGTACTGCTGTACATTGGTGCCGTCTGCCGTTCCAGACTTATAGACATCCATACAGCGGCCGCTGTTTACATTTCGGATTGCGTACACAGCATCCTCCTCCAGTGCAGCTTCGCCGATATAGCTGATATCAGGAGTACCCGGATCTTCCATGCCGTAGCCAAGGAAGTAGTCAAGCATGTTCGCCTGATAATATCCCTTTGCTGTCATACAGTTGCGGTAGCAGGGGTTCTGTGCCAGACAGTAGATGCGCTCGTCACTTGCGTGCGTGGTGGTGTAGATTACCAACTCATCCGTATCATAGTTCACCTGAACAGTCTCTTCACGCCAGTCACCCATAATATCCGCATGAAGCATTGCAACGCCTCGCTCACTTCCGCTTGAGCCGTATATCTTCCAGTAAGTATCGACACGCTCTACACCCTTTGTCTCGTAGTTCCACTTCTCGATCTTGCCCTCGTTATAGGACTCGCTGAACAGATCGCCGTCCCAGAAGATGCGGAATACCGGATAAGGAGTTGTATCGCTGATCTTGTCATTGTCCATGGAGTACATGCCCTGGAATGACCATACCTCCATGCCCTCATAATTCGGGTCAATATCGCCTACATTGCCTCGTCCTACATCGGCTGTGCCTTCCGCTGCATAATGCTCCCAGATAAGCTCGCCTGTAGACGCATTATAGAAGTATTCCAGAAGTCCGTTTGCGTTGTCCTGCTGGATGCCGTAACCCATCATTTCCGTGCCGTTGTTGGCATTTTCAAAAGAACCCACATACCATCTGTCGCCATGAACAACATTGTCTACTGTATAGCGCAGACTACCGTCGCCGTTAAGGGCATAGCCCATATGGAGAACCTCGTCCTTGCCGTCGTAGTCAACATCCGCAACACGGATCTGATGTGCCTCTGCGCCGTATGCGCCAGCCTTCCACTGCTGCACGAATTCGCCGTTTTCATAAGCATATGCCACGTTGTAGCTGTTGAAGGACTTGTCGTCATTACGATTCTTCAGCCAGCAAATCAGGGAGGGCTTCATGCCGTCCAGATAGCCGATCTCCATCATACAAGCCTTCGGACCTGCGTCAATATAATCATCCGGTACAGGTGCTGTATCCTGAAGCGCACCGGTCATACCGTCAATCACTGCAATTGCCTGGGCATTTGCATGAGTCGTATTGGAGTAAACGGTTCCGTCACCGAAGGTCACGCCGTCAGCAATACGAACCATAACCTCTGCATAGCCGTCGCAGTCGATGTCATACACCGTTGCACCATCCCACATGCCTACGTCAATCGTTGCTGCACCCGGTTCGATCTGATATCTGTCTGTACTGTTATAGCCCATATCCACGGTCCAAAGATAGGTACCGTCATTCAGATAAGCCTCCAGCTTCTGGGTTTCATCGGCACTTCTGTCGATCAGGTAATCATAAGCACCGTCGCCGTTGAAGTCGCCGACCCATACAAAATGAACCGTGCCACCGTCCTTGATGGGTACTGTCACATATGCGCCGGCGCCCTTGTTTGCCGGTACGGTATAGCTTCCGTCCGTATCCCATTCCCTGCCGTTATAGACTGTCTTGACAAAATAGGTGTTTTCCTTTGTCAGATCTGCAGTCGTATCTGTAAAATTCGTACCGCCGTAAAGTATCTCCTCATTCACCTTTACAGTTTCGCCGTCAGTAGTTCTGTACACATTAAAACCGATATCGCTTTCATCAGAAGCAAGCAGCCGCCAGCTTACGAATATTCCGCTGCCGGAATTGAGCGCTACTACGCCCCGGTCAAGCTTTTCCATCATACGTCTGCCGGTCAGAGTCTTTTCGCCGTCATATACGTCCGGCTCTTCGTATGTATAGGAGTAGCCGGCCGGGAAGCCGTCAATTCTTGCCAGCAGATAGTCCTGAAGCATCTTCACATCAGCAATGTCAAACGCATCGCTTTCGTCAAGATCGCATATTTCCTGCTGGATCGCATTCATTCCGGACGGATCCTTGAACCATTCCTTCATGACGCACAGGTCATATATATTAAGGCTTTCGTTTCCGTCAAGATCACCGTAATAATAGGTTTCTGCTGCTGATGCATCAATGGTTTCGTGTAAGGGCATTCCGGTAAACAGAATTGCCGCTGTCAAAAACACTGACATCCCTTTTGGAAAAAATGGTTTCTGTTCATTGTTTATTACCTCAATTCCTTTCATTTTCTTTCACGAACGATTACTGGTATTCATATTATAACAGTTTCGGAATAAAAAAACAATTACTTTTTCCCTCAAAAGTATTGCTTTTTCCATTCGTGCGTTATGCTGAAACAGAATGTACAAGCCAGTAAATCAAACGACCTGCACAGTTAAGGCAGGCTGCCCTCTCCCCTTCCGCACAAACAAAAAAGCAATCTGAGGCTTAAGCTTCAGATTGCTTTTTGCATATGCATATTACGCTTCCAGTCAAAGCATCACTTTGCAGAGTTCAGCTTATTGATCAGATCCTTCTTGAGCAGACACAGATCAAATATATCAATTGTGCCATTGCTGTTCCTGTCAGCTGCCTGCATATTAGCAAGCGTTGTATTCGGTACTGCTGCCAGCCACTTCTGAATCAATACCAGATCCATAATAGTCAGGCTGCCGTCATCGTTGACATCTCCGATAACCTGTTCCGGTACTGCTCCAGTAGTAGTGGTAACCGAAGTCGTAGTCAGTGCAGTAGTTGTGGTTGTCGTAGCCTTAGGCGTGGTTGTGGTCGTTGTTGTCGTAGTTTCAGGCGTGGTGGTTGTTGTAGTAGTCGTCGTAGCCTTAGGTGTAGTTGTCGTTGTTGTGGTTGTTGTGGTTGTTGTGGTTGTTGTAGTTGTTGTTGTCGTGGTGGTAGTAGTTGTCGTTGTGGTTGTGGTAGTTTCTGTTACAGCATTCCACTTCTGACAGCTATGAGCAGTAGGCTCCCACTGCTGAATGTTTGCGCCTGCATTTGTTGCTGCACTGCCTACTTCAACAAGGCAGGCATCCTTTGATGCATGTGTAATAATACTGTATGAACCATCCAGATTCTTGCTGAAACGGAACAGCTGCGCACTGTCCTTGGAACTGTATGCAACAATGTCAATATTGCTGCCGTTCGTACTTCCCTCTGCCTTGAGCGCATAGGCAGGATCCAGATAGGAACGAACCCAGTAGTAGTTGCCTGAACTGAACGCCTTGAGCGTCCACTTCTGACAGCTGTGACCGCTTGAACCCCACTGCTGTACATTGGAATTATCCTCCATGGCAGCATCCTTGACTTCCATTACAAGACCAGAGTTTACGTTTTCAAATGTGTAGATAACGCTTAAATCCATTGCTGTACCGGGATCTGTTACAGGCTCCAGGATCCAGTCCTGACAATTGGCGCCGTTTACCTCCCACTGCTGTACATTGGCACCGGAAGCAGCAGATGCATCTGCTACTTCAACAGCAGAAGCTTCGCCCGTAACTCTTGTACGAATCTTATAGCTGCCGTCACCGTTGGATGTGAGCATGAACTGCTGATTGGTACCGCCGTTATACTTATAGATATCGATATTGGTACCATTTGCTGTCTTTTTACCTGCTACATCAAGTACGTATGTTCCGCCGTCGCCGACGCAGGATGCGATGTAGTAATAGCCGTCGCCTGCACTGTAGAGCTTCCAGATTTCATGTACAGCATAGTTGTTGTCGCCCCACTGCTGTACATTTGCGCCGTTTTCAGCGGCTGCACCAGCGATCTGCATATACAGACCCGAGTTCACATTCTTGATACGATAAGCCGAGCCTTCCGTAAATGTTGCTGCTACAGGAGCATTCGGAACTTCTGTATAGCCCGCACTGGGAACGCCCTTATTTGCATAGCGGAGGTACATCCAGTTACCCTTGGAGGTCTGGCGTCCGGCATAGTTTGAGCAGTAGGTTTTAGCATTTGCAGCAGAAAGTGATACATAGGTATAGTTATTCTTCGGTCTCCATGAACTTGCACTTGAAGTCGCATTGGAATCCGCACCCTGCTGTGTTCTTCCGCAGCCGGAGAAGGTTGATCCTGATTCTGCATATGCACCGGGATATGTTACACTATTCCAGTCGCAGATTACGTTTCCTCCGTTTTCATACACACAATTCTCAGCATAAATATCACATCCGCTGTGAACTGTATATGCCATGCTGAAGTCGTTTACATAGTTGTTGAGAGAGTGGAAGTAACCCCAGCGCATCAGTCCGGGTCCTCTTGTTTCTGTACGATAGAATTTGTTGCCGATAATGGACATGCGAGGATAGCCATCGTAGTTATTCTTTTCGTTTGCACCGTCAGCCGGATAACCCAGAATCAGACCATACTTGTGAGCGCCGAAGGAACTATCAGAAACGGTACAGTAGTCTGCATCATAGCAGCATGCAAGGAACTTATCCTCGTCTACCTGTCCGGTCTGAGGCGCATAACCGAAATTGTCATGTCCTGTGAATGTAACATGATCTACCCAGATATTCTGACCAGAGCCGAAATAGCATACGATGGAGTCGTTGTTGTTTGACTCAGCATCATGCTGCATGTCGAAGTTCTTGATGATGATGTTATTGCCGGTTCCGCTGTTTGAGGAAGTACAGAACTGTACATTGAACAGTGTATTTGCAGAGTAGCTGCCGATGATAATCTTGTTGCTGTGAACATAGATTCTGCCGGCGGTACACATATATCTTGTACCGTTCATATTCAGTTCTGTTACGCTGATGTTCTTGGTTACAACGATCGTATAGGGGGTGTCGGAGGTTGCATACTTCTTCAGATCTGCAAAAGTAGATACCTCAACAGTCTCACCGAACAGACCGCCGATATCAGCAGCCTTCACCTTGCCTGTGTTGTCATCCTTACAGTAGCCCGCAAAGCCCTGTAAGCCGTCTGCATTCAGCAGCCACAGCTGGCTGTCAGCGCCCGTATAGTTTGCAAGCGTCATGCCGGATGTACCCTGAGTCAGTGCAAGCGATGTGTTTGAGTAATTTACGATCTTGTAGTGAAGATTATTGCCCAGACGATCGGTAGATACCGGAACCACGTACCAGTGCTGGGACTGTGCCGATTCGCTTCCGTAAACGATAACACTTGCACCTTCAGACACATTGTAGCTCTTGGGTGTCAGGAGACGTCCGGACTGAGCGTTTACGATCTTGAAATATGTACCCTTGGAGTCTGAGCCAACACGGTCAAATCTCCATGAGGGGGAAAGATCGCTGCCAAGTGCCTTCACGGAGACAGAACTGCCGTCAGAAGTTCCGTCCTCCGTCAGCACCTTTGAATTGTCTTTGGTTGCGATGTTCATCAGCTGTACCGGATAGTCTACCGATGCAGCATCTGCGGTCATTGTCATTGCAGGTACACTGCCTCCGAAAA
Source organism: Ruminococcus sp. (assembly GCA_017480865.1). Lineage (GTDB taxonomy): Bacteria > Bacillota > Clostridia > Oscillospirales > Ruminococcaceae > Ruminococcus_C. The sequence goes on from JAFURN010000042.1 coordinate 6,252, forward strand.
GCGGCAGACACCACGCCATGAGCATGACCAGCGACAGGAGAATTCCTCTCCGTATGCGGGTAAAACGTTTCATTGCAATTAACCTCCTTAAAAATAATGATGCATGAAACTACATCAGATTACTAACAACATTATACCATAAACTGTAAAAATCGTCAATTGCAAATTATATCGAATCCATTGCATAAAAAGTCCTCCTTCTATGAATGGACTGCGGTAAGTTTTTCCGCAGAAATGAGATATACACCTCTAAGCTGCACACTTCTTCTCTGTCCTTGAAATCATAACAAGCAATAGGATCAGAAAGAATGCAAGATAAAGCGGCATCAGCTTCAGGCTGATGTGATTTGCAAGCAGTCCGAACAGCGGCGGCATAAATGTGGAACCGACGTAGGCACTTGCCATCTGTATTCCAATAATGCCCTGTGAATTTTCTGCACCGAAGTTGCTTGGAGTAGAATGGATAATACAGGGATAAACCGGCGCACAGCCAAGTCCGATGATAACAAATCCGACAATGGATGTCATTGTAGAAGGGAGTGCAATCAGGAGCACGCCGCATAGTGCAATACCCGTTCCAAGACGTATCATTCTGTTGTCGCCCAGCTTGTCCGAAATAAATCCTGATATAAATCTGCCGGCTGTGATTCCGATAAAAAACAGGGAACCGAATGCCGCAGCTTCCTCCTTGGCGGCTCCTCTTACTCCCTCCAGATAGCTGCTTGCCCACAGCATAGCAGTGGCTTCTGCTGCACAATACGCCATAAATCCAACCAGCAAGGTCGGGACACCTTTGATTTTTAATGCACCTTTCAATCCAAGTACTTTTGCACTGCTTTCTTCGGAAGACTGCACTTGATTGATTTTCCATAAAGGCAAAGTCAGCACCAGCACGATAACAATGGTAAATTGTATATAGGAAACAGTGCGGTAGCCATCCGTCCATACAGTATGCGTCAGTGCATAGCTCATCACATAGGGACTGATGATCGTTCCCACACCCCAGAAGCAGTGCAGCCAGCTCATATGTCTGGAATTATAATGCAAAGCAACATAATTGTTCAAGGCTGCGTCGATCGCACCCGCACCCAATCCGTAAGGGATTCCCCAAAGGCATAGCTGATAAAACTCTGTCGCCATAGAAAATCCAAACAGCGCAATTGCGGTGAGAAAAACACTCGCAGTTGTCAATATCTTAGTTTCCATTTTCTTTGTGAGTCTTTCCGTCATCAGGCTGGAAACGATCGTACCGCCGGAAATGATCATTGAAACCAATCCCATGTAAGATAATGGTACATCAAATTCGGCATGAATCGTCGGCCATGCCGAACCTAACAAAGAATCAGGAAGTCCCAGGCTGATAAATGCGAGATATATGATTGCTAACAATAATAAATACATACTATACTCCTTTTTTCTGTTCTGAGTTTTTTATGTCCAACCATTATACCACACTGCACTGTAATTTTCAATAGAAAAGAGGTTACAAACTCCGGAAAATGGAACGATCTGTGTCATTTCTCTTTTTTTGTTTTTGGGGCTGAAAAAGCCGTTCAGGTGCGGCTGAACGGCTGGATATGAGATACTCAGTTTAAGGTATCAGAAAGCTGAGATTCAATCATGCAGGATATAGCGAGCAGGGGTACCGGTGCATTGTTCGCTTTCCACAATAGCCATAGTGTCAGAAACAATAATTGCAGCCATACCATTCCCCAGAACAAGGTCTAATGCTTCACTCAACTTACAGGACATCCCGTCTATGCTTTTATTGAATGCGATAATATGCCATCGTTCCGGTACTGCATATTGCTCTATGATCTTGATGATTTCATCGTGATGCAAATGATTTCCAAACTCTATTATTTTCTCTTGCAATAGCATTTCATCGGCATTATGACAAAACCGTCCAATTCCGTTTGCCCGCTTCTTACCACACAACTCAAACAGTAACCGATCACGCCTACTTTTGACAACGAATTTTTCTACAAAATTCTCTTCAATCTTACTGCGCATGTTTATTCTCCTAAAAACTGATTTGATGATTCGTTTATTATATCACATCCTTTCCTGCTTTTCAATACTGAGACGTCAAACGAATACCAAATAGATGACATGAATTTTCATCAGGAATCACCTGCTTTTGACAGGCGATTCCTGCTGTTTAAGTTACTCAGCCTTGAAAGCAGCTCTTACAAAGTTATACATATGTGCACGAATAGAGTTTCCTCCGTGATAACCGCCGTTTACATAATGCCAGATATGAGGCACATCGTTGCTCGTCAGGATGTTGTGATATCCATCAGGTGAGTCGTACACAACCGTGTCATTTGAACCGGCGGTGAGCAGAAGCAGATACGGCGATTCATTTGTAAATGTAAAGTCGCTCTCTGCAATCAATCCCGGAGATACGCCGGGTGCAGGACAGATCGCACCGACATAGCCGAACAGGTCAGGACGCTGATTGGATATATAAAGAGATTCTCTGCCGCCCATGGAAAAACCTGTAAGCGCCGTGTTGCCCTTGCCTGTTTTGACAGGATAATTTGCCTCGATATAAGGCATAAGGTCATTGGTCAGCTCATTGATAAAGTTGTCATATGCTGCATTGTTTGCATCATCCATTGCAGTGCAGGCATCTTGTGTATCGCTTGCGTAGATATATGGGAATACCACGATCATATCCTCTGCCTCACCCGATGCAATTGCATTGCCGATGATCTGACGCAGGCGCATACTCTCATCCGTCTCATCGATCAGTGTATCCTCATTCTGCCAATAGCCGTGCATTGCATACATAACCGGATATTTTTTGTCAGTGGAATAGTTTGCAGGGAGCAGGATATTGAAATTTCGCTGACGCTTGCATGTATTGGAGTAGTAACTTACTTTCTGTACTGTACCGTATGTCACACCGCTTTGCTCCTCTCGTTCGCTTGCTGACTCAGTTTCACTGAGGCTTGCATTTATTTTTGCTGTGTATTCTGCCATAGTAACTGTTGTTGTATCAGATATATCTGAGTTTTCAGATCCTTCTGTCTTTTCAGCAACGGTAAAGCTGCGGATCGTGCCTGCAACATACTGCTGGAGCTGCTTTACGTCATCTGCATCGGGAGTGCTGTTTTCATTTACATCTGCAGCAAGTGCAGAAACACGGTCAGAAAAGCCATTTGCAAGTCCTTCCTTTGCAAGAGATACATCGAATATATTGATTCTGCCATCAGAATTTATATCGCCAGCCGTAAACTTTATCTCAGCAGGACCTTCTATAACTGTCCCCGGCAGTGCACCGACTGCTTCGTCGATGTAGAAGTTGTTGGTGCTGTCCGCAGTTTCAATATAAAGCTGAAGATCCTTGGCGCCGGCAGGAATTGTATAATTTATATTTGCAAGCTGTACCCACTGTTCCTTTACAGCAGCTGCTTCTGCAATAGTGGAATACTGTGTCTCGCCGTCTTCATCTGTATACTGCAGCTTCATGTAAAAAGTGTCTGTTGCGCTGCCGTCGAAATACATTACATCTGCACTGAAGCTGTATTCATTTCCCGGTACGAATACACCTGTGCTCAGACTCTTGTATGCGCCGTTCCATGCAGCAGTTCTGTTCTGCACCAGGAGGGATTCTGTACCCGCATAAGCTGTTCGTCCGCTGAGTGTAACATCTGCCGCGCCTCTGCCGTCCCAGCTGAAGGTATCGCCCTCAAATGTATCATGGAAGAATGTGCCGTCTGCGTTAGCCTCTGCACTGAGAGTCACAACAAAGGTAGATACGCTCTGTGCGGGAAGCTGTGCCCAGAAGCTGTTTTCAGAAGTCTCCAGATCAAGAGTTGCCGCTAAGTTTTCTGTACCCGACGAACGGTAGCGGTCAACATCGGAGATAGTCTCACCGCTGTTTATAGTGAAATTCTGACTATATCCCTCAGTACCCTTATTGACAGCAACGATAGTGATCTGATTATCATCACCCTTGTAGGCAGATACATAGACATTATCAGCAGGCTGCTCAGTTGCATCGATTCTTACGTCGCCGGGACGGACATACTTGGAATACTGCGCCATCATATAGCCTCGCTTGGAAATGTTGCCGTCCTCCTTCATGGGACCATAGGAACGGCGGATATACCACCAGACATATGCGCTCATATTGCCTACTGCAAAACCGTTGTGGATATTTTCTGCAACATCAAGAGCTTCCGGCCATGTATCTGCATCGGAGGAACTATTGGGAACGTAGACCTCAGTCATCCAGATAGGCTTGCCGCAGGTTTCCAGTGCGGCGAAATCCATGTTTGAACGTGTAGTACCGTAGAAATGCGTTCCGAATAGGTCGGTATTATTATAGGCCGCACTATTGTTCAGAATGGAATTGTAAATATCCTTCTTGTACTGGAAGCTTTCCGGAGACATAAGCTTTGCGTTTGTACCGGCAACAACATCATCGCCGTATTCTGCAACAAATGAAGTCAGCTCATCGGTACTCCAGTAGGTCCAGCCCTCGGCATAGTCCGGCTCATTCTGCACAGAGATAGAGTAAAGATCAACGCCCTGACTTTCCACATACTTGACATAATTATTAAGATGCGCTGCATATTCAGCATATTTGGAATCGTCAAGCTGATATTTGCCGCCTGTAAGCGTTCCATCGCCGTTTATACGCATACTTGCAGGAGGATTCCACGGCGTTGCAAAGACAGTCGCACCAAGAGCCTGCGCCTTCTTTGCAACGTTTACTGATTTTGACCACTGATTACTGTCGTCATTGACATACACACGAAGAATGGTAAAGCCCAGTTCATCCTCGCCGTTTCCGAAGGCCTTCTGCACCTGTGCATCCGTCAGATCACCGATCCATTCCGGATGATTGATACCTCCAAAGCCCTGAATGGTCTGGTAGGTCTTTGATGTGTCGATCACGCATGTATCAGCCGCAGCTGCATTCTGAATGAGCATAGGTGCTGCAGTGAATGTAAGTGCAGCAGCAGTTACTGAAGCTATTGCAGCTCTGATTGCTTTTGATGTAAAAATACGCATATCTGATCTCTCCTTTGTATTTCGCAAAAAGCCATACTCTGTGACAAGTATGGCTCTTTGCATTTATGAGGTTTGTATATGAGAATGGATCTTTCTATAAGATAATTATATCATGAAAAGCTCCACCAGTCAAACTCAAGCTGACCGCTGAAAACAAAATACAGATCCTGTAAGCCGCTTACGCTATCAACAGGGAATGTCAGCTGTGAGAAGCTTCCGCCGGCAGGAATATCAGCATAGCCGATAGCATTTCCAGTGGGACTTCCTGTGCATATCTTGATTGCGGTACCGCTTGCTGATGACGCTCTCACTGTGAGTGAAGATGCACCCTTTGTGAATTCAGCGCCGGAAACCTTGATCCAGTCACCCTTGTCGATTTCAGTCACAACTGTATTACCCAGACCGCTTACATTGATGCCAGCCTGATCGGACATGGTTTCTGCCTGAACCTTTTCATAAGGACTGAGAGTTTTCAGCTGAGCGATACCTGCCATAGTTCCTGTTACGCTGTTCATCTTCTCACCGCTCATGGTAATCTTGTCAACCTGCGGGCTTCTGTAGTTGCCGGTGATACCCATTGCCCCTTCAACGGGTCGTGAGTGATAGAACAGATACAGTTCACCGTTCAGTTCTGCGATAGAGTGGTGGTTGTTTCCGTAGCAGCCGAAGAATACGCCCTGATTGCGGAACAGCTCGCCGCCGTAGGTAAAGGGACCCATCGGGCTGTCGCTCACCATGTACTCAATAGCACCGCTGGTGAGCCCATAGGAGTTGCCCGATGTGTTCCAGTTGGAGCAATAAGTATAGTAATACTTATCTCCGATTTTATTAATGCCGGAATCCTCAAACAGATAGGGAGGATTGAGCGTCTGAGGAGTGCCGACAATACTAACCATATCATCGCCCAGCTGTACAATTCTTGCAGTACCAGGATCCGCGTCCTTTCCTTCAGGAACGCCGCCGCCGAAGCAGAGGTAACCGGTACCGTCATCATCTACAAATACAGCCGGATCGAAGAGCCATGTAACGTTTGCACAGTTTGCAACAGAGCGGTCAATAAGAGCCTTTCCCAGCGGATCTGTCCAGGGACCTGTAGGAGAGTCGGAGGTAAGAACGCTTACGCCGTTTCCGCCATTGCAGAAGTAAAGGAAGAACTTTTCCTTGCCGTTTATAGTCTTGTGAGCTGCACAGGGTGCCCATGAATTTGTTGCCCACTTAGCTGCACCGGATGAACCTGCAACCTCAATTGCACCATGGTCAGTCCAGTTAACCATATCGTCAGATGATATGCAATTGATCTTATTGATAAGACCGTAAGTGTTCTCTGCAACGCTTCCGTCGCTGTTATATTCGATAACATCGTTTGTCATGTAAACGTAAATTCTGCCGTTATACTCCATAACACCAGGGTCTGCACCGAAACGCTGTGTGTAGAGAGGGTTGTTTTCCCCCTCTTCCTTATAGCTGGATGCCACGTTTACTGACGCAAAAAGCTGTTCCATTGCCGCCTTGTCGATCACTCTTTCCGCAACAGGAAATTCTGTAATAACATGTGCAATATACTCCTGAAGAAGTCTGAGGTCGGTGGTGTCAAATACACCGCTCTGGTCTACATCAGCAGCTGTCTGATTGGCATCGCTGTCAAAGCCGTTCTTGTATCCGTTCTTTGCAAGAGTCAGGTCAAAGATATTGATACTGCCGTCACAGTTTACATCTCCGAGCGTAATTGTTACAGCTTCACCTGCACCGACAATGGTTGTTCCGCCTACTGCACCGATCGCCTCATCGATGTAGAAATTGTTGGTGGATTCTGCAGTTTCAATATAAAGCTGCATGCCGGAAGCGTCTGCCGGTATCTTATAGTTCTTATTAGCAAGCTGTACCCATTCGCCCTTGTTTGCCTTTCCTTCAGCAATGGTAGAATACTGGGTATCGCCGTTTGCATCTGTATACTGTAACTTCATGTAGAATGTATCAGTCGCATCTCCGTCAAAATACATTACATTTACACTAAAGCTGTATTCATTTCCCGGAACGAATGCTCTTGTATTCAGGTTACGGTATGCCCCGTTCCATGCAGCTGTTCTTTCCTGCACAAGGAGAGACTCGCTGCCTACATAAGCAGTTCTTCCGCTTGTCAGAATGGAAGCAGATCCTCTGGGCTGCCATGTTTCGGTATCGCCCTCAAAGCCGTTCTGGAAGTACCAGCCGTAATCGTTAGGCTCAATTACAGTAGAACTGCCTGTATTTCCGTCTGTCCATTCAGATTCCGGAATCATTGAGATAAGAGTTGTATAAGCTGCTTTGGGATTATTATTCGTATCATAGAGGAGAGGTGCGTTTTCAGGCTTGATCCATGTGTTTGCATCATTAGGACCCCACATACATACAGCTGTTACCTTGCCGGCATAATTTCCGTTGTTGATGTCCATTGCAGCCTGGAAGACAGCCTTGTACTTTTCAGCCTGCTGATCCAGTGTATATGTGCCGCCCTCAATGCTGATGTCAAGCTCTGTGACCTGAACCTCGCAGCCGATGGAAGCATATTTCTGAAGTGCTGTTGTATAAGCTGCAACACCTGAGAAGCCGTCGTAGTTTGCATTGATGTGGGACTGCATTCCGATACCGTCGAGGAGGCCTTTATTATAGAGGTCCTTGCACATATTGTATATACAGTCACGCTTGTGATCCCAGTATTCATTATAGTCATTGTAGTAAAGGGCACATCCGGCGGGAGCATACTTTCTTGCATAAGTGAATGCCTTTTCTACAAAGCTGTTATCGCCGTAAACAGATACCCATGCAGATGTACCGCCTGTAACATTTGCATCGCCTGCTTCTCTTGCACCGCCGTAGTTTGCGGTTCTGTTAGCGTCATCGCTTACTGCCTCGTTTACAACGTCATAAGCATAAAGATCAAGCTCAGGATACTGTGTTTCAATGAGTGCAAACAGATTCTTGATATAGCTTTCCATTCTCGCGTCCATTGCGGCTTCTGAGACCCAGCTGCCGTTTGCGTCATAGTTTTCCTTGAAGAACCATGAGGGAGTCTGGCTGTGCCATACAAGAACATGACCTCTCATAGGAATGCTGTTCTGTACGCAGAAATCCATAATCGACGCAGCACTGTTGATAGTAACGCCGATGTTCGTACCGCTGCATTGAGACTGCACCATAGTAGCGTCAGGCTTCATTTCATTCTCGCATTCGATGCTGTTGTAATCCTTGAGAATATTCGCTGTGATGGCAGAATTCTTTACCGTACTGCCGTTCAGGATATTGCCTACTTTAAAGCAGCTGCCGAAAGCGTTCTTCAGACCCTGATCGGAGGATGCAGCCGAAACAACATTTACTGCTTTCTTTTCCTTTGTAGTAATGAGAACCTCATCAAAACTGAAATCATTTGTGCTGTCTGTTGTAATCGTCAGACGAAATTCATAGCTGTTTTCCGGAGCAGCATATTCAGCGGTAAGCTCTGTCCACTGTCCTGCCTTTACATTTCTGCTGTCGAGCTGAGTAACCGTTTCCTCACCTGTTTCAGCGTCAATACAAAGAAGTTCCAGATTAAAACGTTCAGCAGTTTCACTGCAAACCTGAACGCTGTAGCTGTAATTTACACCGCCGCTGAGATAAAAGCCTTTCGCAGAGCTTGCGCCGTCCTCAGCTGTCATTCTGCCGGAAACGGTCATGCCTCTTGAGCCTTCAAAGCCTGCACCGTGCAGCGCCTGCAGCTTAACCTCATCCGAATTTCCATGCCAGCCGTCATAGTTTACTTCAAAGCCGTTGCTGACAATCTCTGCCGCATACACCTGATTTCCGATAAAAGGCATATACGCAGCAAGACCTCCGGAGCACACCGCAGCAGTAACTGCCGCTGCAAATTTTTTGAATTTCATCGTAACCCCTCCACGTTTTGATTTCAAATGTTTGATGGCTTATTTTATTCCGAACATTTTCCATAATTTAATTATACCGTCCCTTCACCTTGGCGACAACCCACATTTTGCAGATTAGGTGGATAAAATGAAGATGTTTTTTAATTGGATAAAAATAAGAAGCCGCCTGCATGCAG
>JAFURN010000043.1 GCA_017480865.1 Ruminococcus sp.
AGTACTGCCAGACCTTGCCGGCCAGGCCGCACTTGTCAAACTCCTCGCGCAGAATTGCGTCCGCCTCGCGCAGCGCGTGCAGGCGGTCGCGGGTAATCGCGCCGAGGCAGCGAACGCCCAGACCCGGACCCGGGAACGGCTGACGGTCAACCATAGATGCAGGCAATCCCAGCGCCTTACCTACTACACGTACTTCATCCTTATACAGCAGACGAACCGGCTCTACCAGCTCAAACTGCATATCCTCAGGCAGACCGCCTACGTTGTGGTGTGCCTTTACGCCGTCACTCTCAATGATGTCAGGATAAATGGTACCCTGTGCCAGGAAGGAAATACCCTCCAGCTTGCCTGCTTCTTCATCAAATACCTTGATGAATTCGCCGCCGATGATCTTGCGCTTCTTTTCCGGCTCATCTACCCCAGCCAGCAGATCGAGGAATCGGTCTGTTGCGTCAATATAGATCAGGTTTGCCTCCAACTGATTCTGGAACACTTCGATAACCTGTTCACTTTCACCCTTACGCATCAGTCCATGGTTTACGTGTACGCATACCAGCTGCTTTCCGATTGCCTTGATCAGAAGTGCAGCAACTACAGAGCTGTCAACACCGCCGGACAATGCCAGCAGTACCTTCTTGTCACCGACCTGTTCCTTGACCAGAGCAATCTGCTCATCAATGAATGCCTTTGCCAGCTCGGGGGTAGTGATTCTTTCCATAGAATCCGGTCTTACATTTGTCATAACACACTCTCCTCAACCATTATATTTGGATGTTTCCGTGCAGGCTTGTCCCTGCGAAAAAAAACATAGTTATAATATAGCACAAATCGAACTGTTTTGCAATAGGTTCAGAAAAAAATTTTTTTAGCGGAGGAAAGTATTTTTTTGGAGAATCCGTCATAACGATCTCTCCAATTTGCCGGCTGCAATGAATTCAGTTGTTGATATACCGCACTGAATAAATGCGGTCATTGAATTCTGATAAAGACACAGGCTCCTCCTTCTTATTCAGTGGATCCATGCACCAATATGTACCGTTCTCACTGCCGATCAGAAGAACAAAATGATAATTTCCGGACTCCGGCATCCGCACACATACGATCGGATAGACCGCCCGGGTCAGGAGCGTTTCAAGTTCTCCATTTTCAAACTCCGCAGCATCTCCGCCGACAATTTCTGTGTGCAGCACATCCTCCAGTACATCCCATTGAAGATTTCCTTCGCTGTCGTACACCTGATTTTCTGAAAAGAACTGATTGAGGGTACCTGGAGTAATCGCCGTTTCTATGCCTTCAACCTCGATCTCCTGCATATGAATCAGTGCAGCAAGGCAGGTAGTAAGACAGCCGGAATCGCCCATGTGATAAACCGAATCGCCCAGAGGGGCATCCTTCCAGAGCGCATCCTTCTGATAATAGTGTACAGCAGAATCCGGCACACAATCTATGGTAGATTCTATTTTCACACCGCCTCGTTTTATATAGACATAGCCCCCCAGCAGTCCTGCAAAAATCAAAGCGATCAGAAGCAGGGGAAGTAATATCCGTGTACGTTTTTTCATCATTAAAATTCCTTTCGTTTTATATGGATCCTGATTCCGCAGAATCCATATAAAATCTTCATGCATATTTTTACAGACTGCAGAAAAAGGTATACTTCAGCTGCGGGCGAGCAATGCTCGCCCCTACATAATGGCTATTTTGTTTCAACATTCGGGTTTAGCGACACTCTCAGCTTCATGTATATTCTGTCGGACAGCTACTTCACATAAACAAGTTCAATATCCCCATCAACAAAGCCGACGCCGATTCCTCTGTACTGTCTGAGCTGCTGCGCATAAGTACCCTTTTGCAGATATTCTTCAACGATACCCTGCACTTTGGAAAGTATTGTCTCCCAGTCAGCTTCCTCGTTCCATGACAGCGGTGTCTCTCTGTTGTCAAAGATCTCATCACATGCCCAATCGCTGTCATCCGGGTCAAAGCTTTCGGTTCCTACCAGTTCTGCTGACCACAGATCCTCTCCGTCTTCATACAGATTGAAGTTCAGCGCAGAAACATTTTCAGGGATCCCTCTGCGCATTGTTTCGTCCAGCCATTTCTCAAAAACTGCGTAATGCATTTCAAAGCCTCCATTTCATTCTGTTCATCATACACTTTTATTTCAGTATACCATATGGTTCCATCCTCGTCAACAAAAAATGCACCGAAAGCCCCTTCGCGCTCCGGTGCATTTTTCCGCTACAGCAAATGTCCGAACTTCTGGAAGAAGAAAAAAATGCAGACCAAAGCCCAGATCAGCGCCCAGAACATCCGCTTCTGCATGGCGCTGATGGTTCCGTTGAGTCCCTTGATCTCCTTTTCGAGGGATTCAACTTTCTTTTTCTGTTCTTCCAGTTCTTCCTTCTTCTTGGCGACCATTCCTTCCAGATGTTCAATCTTTTCATTCAGCTCCGCTTCAGTAGCCATATCGTGAATCCCTCCCCTTCCGGTAAATGTGTTGTTCTTACATTGTACCGCAAAATCTCAGAGTTGTCCACTGTTTTTTTGTATTTTTTAAGGTGTTTTTGATATTTTCAACGCACAAGGACATAAATCCGGCTTATTGCACACCCTGTTCCTGCCGCTTCTGCATGCGCTGCCAGTTGAAAAAACCGTACATATCATTGACAAGGAACATAACAAAGCAGATCACCATCGGCAGACAGGAGATATCCTCCATTGCTGCCATGATCCACAGCACGATCAGTACCACATCATTTGCTGCATAGCCTACGGCATAATACGGACTGCGCATCATGGTCATATATACTGCCAGAAAGCTGGTGGTCACGGAAATCGTACTGGGCAGAAGATTTGCAGTCCCCAATGCCCTCAGGATAAAGTAAAACGCTCCAGTTACCAGCACCGCCAGCACAAACATGACAGCTGTCTGCTTTCCGGTCATGCGGTAAACCTCCACCTCGGCGGTCTTTTTGTAAGGATGTCTTACCCAGGAAATGATACTCAGAACGGCAATGGGTGCCGTCATGCAGAGATAGGTGATCATCTCCCCGTAATACCGGAAGTAAAAGGAAATGATCCCGTAGAATACGGCAAAAATAACGGTGAGCACCTGTCCTGCTGCATAGCCCTTTGCTACGAAAATCAGAGCAGTTACACCGATCAGGGATGCAGCCAGCGTCAGATAATCGGGCGCAGGCGTCAGGAGAAAGGAGCCTGTTACGACCGCTGCGGACAGCAGCCAGAGCATCCATTCGAAACGTGTCAGGTCACGGAAAGGGTTTATCGGCTTCATCATATTGATTACCTCCAAAAAAGGAGCATCCGCACTGCACATCTTCAAAGACCTAACGATGTGCAAGCGAATGCTCCGCATTCTTTCTACCCGGTGGCAGATTCTGTTCTGTTCCTTATAATAGCATATAAAGCGCGTGTTGTCAAGCGGTTATGTACAAGGCTGGGCAATCACTTACAAAAAAGAAAAGCTTTTTGGTGCAGCAATTTCTCGAAAATGCTGCTGGGGTCCAGGGGCAAAGCCCTTGGTCGCCGTCCGCAGACGGCGAAATACCCTGCGCCATTCTTCTGGCACGCGGAGAATGGGGTGAGAAAAAGCGACAGCTTTTTCGAGGGGAAGCGTACAAGACAGCTTCCCCTTGTTGCGGTTCGCAGTAAGTATCCCTTGAAAACGTCCCGGTGGGACGTTTTCAATATTATTTTTTCATAAGCGATTGCCCTGTACAAGGCTGCATCCGTTTCCGGTAAATCCGTCTGAAAAGAACACACGCTGCGGCTGCGGACAATCCCTCTGCGATCGGGAATGCAGTCCATACCAGCCATGTCAGACTGCTGTCCCCTCTTGCAATTCCGGCAAACAGAATTGCAAGAGGAAAGATAAACACAAGCTGCCGGCAAACAGAAACGATCAGAGATTCCATACCGCCGTCCAGTGCCTGGAAGATTCCCTGAAATGCTATATTTGCGCCGGCAAATACAAAGCTGATGGAAACAATATGCATCGCACCGACGCAGAGTGCCTGGGTTTCCCCGGATAAGCCGAACACCCTTGCAAAAGGCTCTGCAAAAAACTCCAGGATCAGAAGTCCCGCCAGCATAAGGATCAGCGTGAAAATCATGCCGTATTTCATGCCGTCCCGGATCCGCGCACGGCTGCCCATACCGTAGCTGAAGGAGACGATCGGTGTAATGGCATCACGAAGACCAAATGCCGCAAACAATACAAACTGCTGCACCTTATAATACAGACCATAGGCAGTTACCATAGACTCGCTGATTCCGCCGAGAATGATATTCAGTCCGTATGTCATGACAGACATAAGTGCCTGGGCAATGATGGCTGGAAATCCGATGGCGTAGATCGCCTTGACGATATTGCCGGACGGCTTGAAATAACAAAGCTGATTGGAAAGGCTTTTGCCGACCTTCAGATGCAGAAGCAGCGCGATCAGGAAGGATACGATCTGACCGATGACAGTTGCATAAGCTGCACCCTTTACACCCATTTCAGGGCATCCCAGCAAACCATAAATCATAATGGGATCCAGAATGATATTGGTGACGGCACCGACGATCTGCGCTATGGTAGAGCAGACAGAATGACCGGTTGCCTGCAGGACCTTTTCATAAATGGAAAAGAATACGATACCGAAGGAAATCACACAGCAGATCTGCAGGTATTCCGTGGCATATCCTGCAATGAGCGGATTATCCGTCTGACTGCGGATGTATGCCTTTGCTCCGAACAGACCGAACAGGATGAAGACAACGTCAATCACAGCCGCCATAAATACACCGTTTCCCATAGCACGGCTTGCACGTTCCTTGTCCCCCTGTCCGAGGCTCTTGGCAACCAGCACATTGACGCCTACACCGGTACCGATACCGATCGCCACCATAAGCATCTGCACAGGAAATGCAAGGGTCAAGGCATTCAGGGCTGCTTCGCCGTTTTCCTTCATGTTGGAGACAAATGCGCTGTCCACAATATTATACACAGCTTGCAGAACCATAGATAAAATCATGGGAATGCTCATAGACAGCATGAGTTTCTTCACCGGCATGACTGCCATTTTGTCGTTTTTCAATGTTTGTTCCATAGAACCTGTTTCTCCTTTTTGATGCATATTTTCTGCGTTACAGCGCAAAAAAAGATGCGCAGCCCCGAGATTGGATTTACGCTCCGGGCTACACATCTTTACATTTATTTTATCATGTTCCGGTAAACTTGTCAAAGGACATTTTCCACAAAGTTTCTGCTGGAACTGCTGCGGCAATTGCGGCAGTTTCAGTCCCCGTCAAACAGCACCGGTGCAGGTCTTACACTGTGCAGTCTCGTACTCAGTACAAGTCCCAGCGCAATATACATGCCAAGGGTTGCCGAGCCGCCTGCACTGAGAAAGGGAAGCGGAATACCGATAACCGGCATTACCTTCAGCACCATACCAATATTCATGATGCAGTGGGTCAGCAGCATAGCAAATACACCAATGCAGATGAACATTCCCTGCCGGTCAGGCAGACGGATGCCATCCAGCAGCACACGCAGACAAATCAGCGCCAGTATCAGCACCACTGCCATTGCGCCTACAAATCCCAGCGTTTCTCCTACATAGGAGAAGATGAAGTCGTTGTGCATTTCCGGTACGCTGATATATTCTTCACCGCCGTACACGCCCACACCAAACAGCTTGCCCGATGCAAGCGCAGTCAGTCCCAGATCCTGCTGATATTCCAGTCCGTCCGGGTCTGTTCCCGGATGAAACAGCACCAGAATACGGTTCTTGTGAACATCCCCGAGGATGTAATTCCACAAAGCCCATACTGCCGCCGGAATCACTGCCATTGCACCTACAATATAGATCCATGATATCTTCGCCATCACCAGCATGATCAGAAGCATCATGGCAAAAACTACCGCTGTACCATAGTCCCCCTGCAGCACGACAATGCCCAGCGGAATCATACCATGCAGCAGAAGCAGAAGCATATGCAGCGGATGGTTCATGTTCGCCTCATCCTTGGATAAATGCAGGGAAAAGGTCATGATGAATACGATTTTCAGAAACTCTGAAGGCTGAATGCTCATAAAGCCCAGATTCAGCCACGCCTGGTCATCTGCACCCTCCCGCTGATAGCCCAGTGAAGTAAATGTCAGCGCGATCATCAGAAGTGTGATGGGTACATATATGTACCAGAGCTTCGTGATCTTATGAAAATCAAGAGCAGCTATAATGAGCATGGCGGCAAAGCCGATGCCGGCTGCCACTCCCTGGGTCGTGCTGTCATCTGCACCGATATCCAGCACCTTGTTGACGTAAATGGAATTCAGCAGCACAACACTCAGCACTGAGCAAAGTACTGCCGCCAGAATCAGCGTTTTATCCAGACCACGGAAATAATCCGCGATATGTTCCCGAAGTTCCTTCATTTTGGTTCCTTTCTCTGTATCCTCGTTCTTCTCTATTTCTGATCGGGGGTATATTTCCAGCTCAGGCTGCCGTACTGAATCGCAGCTGCCGCATGGGGACGCTCTATCACATCCGAACCCGCCATATCGGCAATGGTTCTTGCTACCTTTAATATACGGTCATAGGAGCGCGCACTCAGTCCCAGCTTATCAAAAGCATTCTGAATCACCTGCTTCGCTCCATCGCTCACCGGACAGTAGGTTTGCAGATGTCCTGCCGGAATCTGTGCATTGCAGGTAATGCCGGTTCCGCGAAACCGCTTTTCCTGAATGGCTCTTGCCGCCTGTACACGCTTCCGGATCTCCGCTGAGGATTCCGGGATCTTCGTATCGGACAGTTCCTCAAACAGAACCGGCTCTACCTCCAGATGCATATCAAAACGCTCCATCAGAGGCCCTGATATCCGTGACAGATACTGCTGTACCTGCCGGGGTGAGCAGGTACATTTCCGCTTCGGATGTCCATAGTATCCGCAGGGACAGGGGTTCATTGCACCCACCAGCATGAACCGGCAGGGATATGTGATCGTACCAGAGGCACGTGTTATGGTCACAATATGATCCTCCAGCGGCTGCCGCATAATATCAAGAGTCCTGCGGTCGAATTCTGCAAGCTCATCCAGAAACAGCAGTCCGTTATGGGCAAGAGAGATCTCACCCGGATGGGGGATGCTGCCGCCGCCCACCAGACCTACTCCTGATATAGTATGATGCGGCGCACGGAAGGGGCGCTTTGTCACAAGCGGCGAACGGGGGTCGAGCATGCCGGAAATGGAATATACATTCGTTGTCTCCAGTGCTTCGTCCATCGTCATTTCCGGAAGAATCGACGGCAGACGCTTGGCAAGCATGCTCTTGCCGCTGCCGGGCGGGCCAACCATAAGTACATTATGACCGCCGGCTGCTACGATCTCCAATGCGCGCTTTACACTGCGCTGGCCTCGTACTTCACAGAAATCTGCACCGATCTGCTCTTCCTCAGAAGCTTCATTCACAAACGACGCTCTGGGCAGACGGCTTGTACCGTCCAGATGTGCCAGAAGTGCCTGCACGCTGGGTACGCCATAGACCGTTACCCCGGAAATCGCTGCCGCCTCTGCGGCATTTCCGGCAGGAACATAAAGTTCCTCCACACCAATGCTCCGGGCGAGAATGGTCATTGGCAGAACACCGTTTACAGAACGCACCTCGCCGCTGAGCGATACTTCACCGATAAAGCATTTTCCGCTGAGCGATACATGAATTCCGCCCAATGCCTGCAAAACACCGATGAGAATGGCAAGATCATGCATGGTACCGCTTTTCTTCACATCCGCAGGTGCAAGATTGACTACGATCCGCTTGGTAGGAAGCGTTACATCGGCTGCACAGAGTGCAGCTCGGATACGTTCCCTGCTTTCTCTGACTGAGGCATCGGGAAGTCCGACAATATCGAAACGGGGCATACCACGGCTGACATCCACTTCTACATCCACAGGAAATGCATTCAGACCGAACAGCCCCAGACTGCTGATTTTACTGAACAAAACGCCCATCTCTCCTTTCCGGCGTCACAATCATTTTTAGTATAACATACCTGTCCGGAAAAGTAAATACAAATTTCTGTTTTCACGAAAATCTCACCCGCCCTCCATTTTCGTGAATACAGCAAAACCGCAGTGCCTCAGCACCGCGGTTTTTATGAAGATACACAAAATGCATATAAAATACAAAAAAAGCGCTTGACAAAGCGCTCCAAATATTATATAATAGTACAATGTATCGTAATGTGCATTTTGAGATTTTCTCGCACAATAGTATAACACATTACTTTCTCATCTGTCAAGTGTTTTGCACAAAAACTTTGAAAAACAAAGTTTTCGCACGCAAATGGATGACGTCTATTTTTTCGACGAGAATGAAGGAGGTTTTTTCGCCTATGGTGAATGTTACGCCAAAGCAGCTTGGAAAAAATGTCAGAATGAACTTCGGCAAAATCAATGAAGTGCTTGACATGCCCAACCTGATCGAAGTACAGATCAACTCTTACGAATGGTTCCGTGAGGTTGGTCTGAGGGATGTATTCCAGGAATTTTCCTCAATCACCGACTACAACGGCAATCTTGTTCTGAATTTTATCGATTACAAGTTTGACGACAAGCCCAAGTATACCATCGCTGAGTGCAAGGAACGTGATGTGACCTATGCAGCTCCCCTGCGTGTAACCGCTACGCTGTGGAACAAGGAAACCGGTGAAGTAAAGGAAAGCGAAGTCTTTATGGGCGATTTCCCGCTGATGACAAGCAGCGGTACCTTCGTCATCAACGGTGCTGAGCGTGTTATCGTATCTCAGCTTGTTCGTTCTCCGGGCGCATATTATTCCTCCGAAAAGGACCGCACCGGTAAAGACCTGTTCAAGACACAGATCATCCCGAACCGCGGTGCATGGCTTGAATACGAGATGGACTCCAACGATGTTGTGTATGTCCGCATTGATAAAAACCGTAAGATTCCGATCACTACCTTTATCCGTGCAATCGGTCTGGGCAGTGATGAGGAGATTTTCGATATGTTCGGTCAGGACGAGCGTCTGACACAGACCATCCTCCAGAAGGACAGCACCAAGAATCGTGATGATGCGCTGATCGATCTGTATAAGAAGCTTCGTCCGGGCGAACCGCCGACCGTAGAAAGCTCCCTGACACATCTGAACAACCTGTTCTTTGACGCAAAGCGTTATGACCTGTGTCAGTTCGGACGCTACAAGTATAACAAGAAGCTGGGCATCGGCAGCCGTCTGGCTGGTCATGAGCTGTCAAGACCGGTAGCAGACGAACTGACGGGTGAGGTTCTGTTCGAAGCAGGCACTGTACTGACCTATGACCAGGCAATGCAGATCCAGGATGCAGGCATCAAGGAAGTCTTCATTACAGTTGAATGCAAGGAATACTATGTCAATGAAAACGGCGAAAATGCAGTTCACTTCGTAGAGAGAGAAGTGAAGGTGATCGGTAACCGCATGGTTGACCTGCAGAAGTATGTTTCCTTCGATATCACCAAGTACGGCATCCGCGAAAAGGTTTCTTTCCCGGTACTCCGTGAGATCCTGGAAGAAGCTTCCGATGAGGCTGAGATCGAGGAGATGATCCGCAAGCGCCGCGATGAACTGATTCCGAAGCACGTGACGCTGGATGATATCTATGCATCCATCAGCTACTTCCTGAACCTGTGCGAAGGCATCGGCACACAGGATGACATCGACCACCTGGGCAACCGCCGTATTCGTTCCGTTGGTGAACTGCTCCAGAACCAGTTCCGCATCGGCTTTACACGTATGGAACGTGTGATCCGTGAGCGTATGAACATTCAGGCGCAGGATATGGACGTGGTAACACCCCAGGCACTGATCAACATCCGTCCGATCACGGCTGCGATCAAGGAATTCTTTGGTTCCTCTCCGCTGTCTCAGTTCATGGACCAGAACAATCCGCTGGCTGAACTGACCCATAAGCGCCGTCTGTCTGCACTGGGTCCGGGCGGTCTGTCCCGAGACAGAGCCGGATTTGAGGTTCGTGACGTACACTACAGCCACTACGGCAGAATGTGTCCCATCGAAACTCCGGAAGGTCCGAACATCGGTCTGATCTCTTACCTGGCAACCTTTGCCCGTATCAATGAATACGGCTTTATCGAGGCTCCCTACCGCCGTGTGGACAAGACAACAG
>JAFURN010000044.1 GCA_017480865.1 Ruminococcus sp.
TACAATGCGGAATTTTGGTTTTGCGCTTGCATGAAAAGCACGTAATTGAAGACTGGGTGTTTCGCTCTCTGCGGAGAGCGACCAGGGACGCTGTCCCTGGACCCTGCAAGCCTTTTGAGAAAGGCTTGACCGAAAACTTTTCTTTCTTTAGCGGATCTTTGCGCCACAGGGCAGACTCTGATCCGGGAATACTACCTTCGCACTGCCGTCCGGTGCGTCCGCTGCACAGATCATACCGTTGCTCTCAACTCCGCACAGCTTCGCCGGCTTCAGATTTACGACTACCATGACCTTTTTGCCAATCAGATCCTCCGGTGTGTACCACTGCGCAATGCCCGATACAACTTGTCTGCCGCCCATGCCGTCATCCAGCTGCAAACACAACAGCTTCTTCGACTTCTTTACCTTCTCGCATGCCGTTACCTTCGCAACTCGCAGATCTACCTTCAGGAAATCGTCAAACTCAATCTCCTCCGCTGCCGGCTGTACTGCGATAGTCTCCTCCTCCGGCTCCTCCTTGGGAAGATTTGCACTGATGATCGCATTCAGTGCCTCGATCTCCTTCTCTACATCAATTCTCGGGAAGATGATATCCCCCTTCTTTACGGTTACATCCTTGCGCAGAGCGCCGAATGTTCCCGCATTCTCATAGGTGCGTTCAGATTCCAGCGTACCGATCTGCTCCCATACAATGGGCATGGTCGTCGGCATAAATGCAGACAGCAGCGTGGAGATAATACGGATGGTGTCCAGCAGATTGTACAGCACAGTCGCCAGACGAATCTTGTTCGCCTCGTCCTTCGCCAGTACCCACGGTGCGGTTTCGTCAATGTACTTGTTCGCACGGGATACTACCTTGAAGATCTCAGCCAGTGCCAGATTCAGCTGGGTCTGATCCATATAACCGTCTACTGCATCACGCAGACCAGATGCCATTGTGATCAGATCCTCGTCAAATTCACCAGCCTGACGCTCAGCAGGAAGCGTTCCGCCAAAATACTTGTCTACCATAGCAACCGTTCGGGATACCAGATTTCCCAGACCATTGGCAAGATCAGAGTTGATGCGGTTGATCATGATCTCGTTGGAGAAGGAACTGTCTGCACCCAGAGCCATTTCACGCAGAATGTGATAACGGATGGAGTCAGCACCGTAACGTTCGCCCAGAACCAGCGGGTCTACTACGTTTCCGAGAGACTTGCTCATCTTCTGACCGTTGAAGGTGATCCAGCCGTGTACCGCCAGATGCTTCGGCAGCGGCTGTTCCAGTGCCATGAGCATTGCCGGCCAGATGATCGCATGGAAACGCATGATATCCTTTGCTACCATATGCACGTCTGCCGGCCAGTAGCTTTCATAATCGCTGTATGCGTCATTGTAGAAGCCCAGTGCGGAAATATAGTTGGACAGCGCATCGATCCAGACGTAAACCACGTGTCTTTCGTCAAAGGTCACCGGAATGCCCCACTTGAAGGAGGTTCTGGATACGCACAGGTCTTCAAGACCGGGTTTTATGAAGTTGTTGACCAGCTCCGTTGCACGTGTCTTCGGCTGGAGATAGTCTGTCTCTGTCAGAAGCTTTTCGATGCGCTCTGCAAAGGGAGACATCTTGAAGAAATAAGCCTCCTCCTTTGCCTCCACAACGTCACGTCCGCACTCCGGACACTTGCCGTCCACCAGCTGGGAGTCTGTCCAGAAGCTTTCGCAGGGTGTACAGTACTTGCCTGTATACTCGCCCTTGTAGATATAGCCCTTGTCGTACAGTTCCTTGAAGATCTTCTGTACGGTTTCAATGTGATAATCATCCGTGGTGCGGATATAGCGGTCATAGCTGATGTTCATATACTGCCACAGGTTCTTGAAGATCGCAACGATCTCATCTACGTACTCCTTGGGAGTCACGCCCTTTTCGGCAGCCTTCTGTTCAATCTTCAAACCGTGCTCGTCCGTGCCGGTGAGGAACATGACCTCATTGCCCTGCATCCGGCGGTAACGGGCGATGGAATCGCATGCCACTGTGGTATAGCAGTGACCGATATGCGGATTTCCGGACGGATAATAAATCGGTGTGGTAATGTAATACTTTTTACACATAGTGTCTTCCTCCTTGCAGGAATTTTTTGTGCATTGCACGTTCACTATATTATACCATGTTTTCTTTCATTTGTCACGTGTTTTTTTTGATTCTGTCTGTTTCTTGTGAGCCGATGACCGCAGCTGTTGAAAATAATCTCCCAGGAACTCGAAAAACTCCTCCGTATCCTTCTGCTGGGCAGCGCTCTGGGCATGAAGCTGCACTACAATATCTCTTTTACAGGAGGGGTCCTTGAGGGGCAGCAGCAGGATCTCCTTCATATCATGTCTTCCCCATGTGTAGTGGGGCCAGAACCCGACGCCCAGACCTGCGGCAATCAGATTCTTCACCGCATCGGGACTGTCGCTTTCAAAAATGATCCGGGGAGAAAAGCCGGTCTGCATACAGAACCGGTCGCAGATGACTCTCAGCGCACGGGAGCCTGCCAGACTGATAAATTCCGTATCCCGCAGTTCACACAGGCGGATACTTGCTTTCCCCTGAAATTCAGGCACATTGGGCACTGCAAGGAAAATATGCTCCGTGAAGATATGGAATGCATCCTGGCTTTGTTCCGGGATGGCAAATTGTTCCGTTGTGAAAACGGTGATGTCAGCATCCGTGTCCTCCGTATTCTGTACCACCTGAAAACGGATATTGTCGTGACGCTTCTGATAGGTGATCAGTGCTTCTGTAACAATGGTAGATGCTGCCAGCACATTGATGCGCAAGGTCTTCTTGCGGATCTGCGCCATTTCCTGAAGCTTTTCGGGGAGTGCGTCCAGCTTTTGCAGGATGGGGATGAGTCTCCGGTTCAGGTATGCGCCGTATTCTGTAAGGATGATGTTGCGCCCTTTCTTCCGGAAAAGCGGGACATCCAGTTCCTGTTCCAGACGGCGGATGCTCTGGGTCAGTGCAGGCTGTGCGACATGAAGCTGCTCGGCGGTTTTGGTTACATGCAGATTTTCCGCTACGGCACAGAAATATTTCAGCTGTAGGATTTCCATAGACAGACCTCCTTTTCTTACTGAGATTATTATAACGGAGAAAGCGGATCCTGTCAAGAATGATAACATATATGTTATTGATTTTGCATGATATATGTATTGGACGAAGGGGGCATCCCGTGCTATAATGATACTGCAAGAGAAAAACAACCGACAATGCGAAGGAGAGATTTGAAAATGAGTACGATTCTGGAAGCTGTAATGATGATTTGCTTTGGATTTTCCTGGCCGATGAACCTGGTGAAGAATTACCAGAGCCGCACAGCGAAGAGTATGAGTCTGCCTTTTATCCTGCTGCTGATTGCGGGCTACACGGCCGGTATTGTGGCAAAGGTAATGCTGGGACAGATGAACTGGGTGCTGGTGATCTACCTGATCAATCTTGCAATGATTCTGATGAATCTGTGTGTATACTTCCGGAACAAGACCCTTGACCGTCAGGGAATCCGGTTAGCCGTAGCCTGAATCAAGCTGGAGCAAGCTGGAGCCAGCTTGACCGCCCTTCCCCCCCCGATGAA
>JAFURN010000003.1 GCA_017480865.1 Ruminococcus sp.
GCGCCTGCGCAGCGGCCCATATCGTCTTTTATAAGCGCTATTGCGGAAGTGAAATCAACGATTTTAATTCCGCGGTTAAGTACTTCATCACGCATAGTACGCATGATCTCAGCGTCGGAGTAGTCTTTGGCTGCATGCATTCTCTTTCTGGATGTACCGCCGCCGTGGGTGGTAACCATATCGCCGTTTTCTTCCTTGTCGAATTCAACGCCCATCTCATTGAGCCACTTGATGCAGTACGGAGCATCGGTAACCAGACGGTATACCAGTTCCTTCTTTGCAGCATAGTGACCGCCGCCGAAAGCATCGAGGAAGTGCTGTGCAGGGCTGTCGTTGGGCTTGTCAGCAGCCTGAATACCGCCCTCAGCCATCATGGTGTTTGCATCGCCTACACGAAGCTTGGTTACGATCATAACCTTCTGACCTGCATCATCTGCCTCAATCGCAGCAGAGCAGCCAGCGCCGCCGCCGCCGATGATCAGCACGTCAGTCTCATAATCCGGAGCAGACAGATCCGGTCTGTTTTCAAGGAGAGAACTCTTACCGGAGAGAATGTTGATCAGTTCCAGCGGAGCCGGCTCACCCTTGTTGGGACCGAATTCGATGGTACCGAACTGATCCTTACGATAGTCCGGATGATAGGTCTGGAGCAGTTCCTGCTTTTCCTCAGCAGTCATTCTTCTCGGTTCCATCGCTGCATTTGCTTCTCTTGCAGCCTCTACCTTCTTTATGGATTCGAGCATTTCCTGTGTATACATTGTTGCAATCCTCCCTTACTTCTCGATATCACGGGTATTGTACTTTTCACGGATTGCAGCGTCATCCAGAGCCATCATTGCCTGAATTGCATCCTCACACTGACCGCTTGCGATTTCCTCAACACGGTCCTTCAGATGTACGCATTCCGGAGCGATATACTTACCA
This sequence comes from Ruminococcus sp., assembly GCA_017480865.1. Lineage (GTDB taxonomy): Bacteria > Bacillota > Clostridia > Oscillospirales > Ruminococcaceae > Ruminococcus_C. Next base: position 925 of record JAFURN010000003.1, read on the forward strand.
TTGAGACGTCTTGCCAGCATTGCAACCTGCGGATGAGAGATGCCTGCCGGACAGCGTGTGGAGCAGCAGCCGCACATTACGCAGTCGAAGGACTCTTCTGCGCACTTCTCATACTCGCCGCGCTGAGCGTATGCAATATACTGCATAACGTTCAGTTCCTGTGTACAAGCGTTGGTACAGGAGTTACAGCCGATACAGGAGTAGATCTCCGGATACAGCTGCATCATTACCTGCTCTGTGGGCTTTACTTCTTCAATGTCATAGATTTCCTTGATCAGCGGATAGAACGGCAGCTGTGTCAGGGTCATGCCTTCCTCAACCTGAGTTGAGCAAGCAAGACATACCTTCAGTTCTCTGTCGCCCGGTACTCTGTAAACAGTAGCACATGCGCCGCAGAAGCCGTTACGGCAGCCGCAGCCTCTTACCAGCTTATAGCCGGCATATTCAAAAGCTTTCATGATGGTCAGGCTGGACGGTACCTCGTACTTTTTGCCCATGATGAAAACATTAACCATCTGTTCCATGCTAATTCTCCTTTACCATTAATATTCGTCAGGCAGTTCTGCCAGCTGGTCGAAACGGAATACCGGTCCGTCCTTGCAGACATACTTGTTGCCGATGTTGCAGCGTCCGCACTTGCCGATCGCGCACTTCATACGCAGTTCCATGGTGGTGAATACCTGAGACTCCTTAAAGCCAAGCTTCTTCATGCCATCCAGTGTGAACTTGATCATGATGGGCGGACCGCAGATGAGTACGGTTCTGCTGAGATCCGGCTTCAGTTCTTCTACAAAACTCGGAATAAAGCCTACATGACCATCCCAGCCTTCCTGCGGACGGTCGATCGTCAGGTCAACCGTTACGCCTGCATCCGTGCACCATTCTTCAATGATCTCCTTGTAGTCTACCAGGTCATCCATAGAACGGGAGCCGTAGATAATATGTACAGAGCCATAGTTTTCCTTCTTGTCACGTACATAGTTGATTACAGAACGCAGCGGAGCCAGACCGATACCGCCGGCGATGAACAGCAGATCCTTGCCCTTCAGGTCGGACTCTACCGGGAAGCCGTTGCCGTACGGACCACGAATGGTGATCTGCTGACCAACCTCCATCATATGAAGCCATGATGTCAGACAGCCGCACTTCTTGATGCTGAATTCCATGAATTCTATATTGGTCGGAGAGGAGGTAATGGAGAACATACCCTCACCAACACCCGGAACGGAGAGCATTGCGCACTGTCCCGGAATATGCTCAAATACCTTCTTGCCGTCCAGACCGACAACACGGAAGGTCTTGACGTCAGGTGTATCCTGTCTGATGTCAGTTACAACGCCAACCTTCGGAATTAAAGTTTCTTCTCTCATTCTTATCCCTCCAGTGCTTTCATAACCTTGACAATGTTCATGGAGATCGGGCAGCTTCTCATACATCTGCCGCAGCCTACGCAGCCGAATACGCCATTGTTATTGTCCGGATAATATACCAGCTTGTGCATGAATCTCTGACGGAAACGCTGAAGCTGAGTGGTTCTTGTGTTGCCGTGTGCGCAGAGTGTGAAGTCAGAATACATGCAGCTGTCCCAGCAGCGGTAACGCATTACGCCGTGACCTGTATCGTAGTCTCTGATATCATAGCACTGGCATGTGGGGCATACAAATGTACATGTACCGCAGCCCAGGCAGGATTCAGAAAGTTCTGCCCACTTGTCGGAACCAAAGAATTCCATAAGGCTCTTCTGCTTCATGCCGTCCGGAGACAGATTTGCAAGAGGCAGCTTTCCAAGAATGCTCTTGATTGCAGCCTTTGTATCATCAGCAGCAGATGCGTCTGCATCCTCCAGCATGGAGAGTGCATTGAGCAGAGCCTCACCCTTTTCGGTGCAAGCCTCCAGCAGCAGTTCACTGTCTGTCATCCAGCAGGAAATATCGCCTGCGGGATTTGCAGCATCAATGCCGAATGCGGAGCAAAAGCATGTATCAGTCGGCTTATTGCAAGCCATGGTCATGATCAGACCATGCTGACGTCTGTTTTCGTAGTAGCTGTCCACCGGGTCAGCCAGATATACGCTGTCGAGAATCTCAAAGCTCTTTGCATCACAGGCACGAACGCCGAATACAACGAAGTCCTCAGTCTCTTCACGGGTATCAATAACCTCGATCTCCTTGCCCTCAACCTTAAAGGAAGCCATGTCCTCTACCTGGGGGAAGAAGAAATCCTTTGCGCTGCGGGAGGTATTTGCAGCAGTGCTGTACACTGCGCCTTCCTTCCATGCGTCAAACTTTGCACCCTTCTTGCCGTCATCTACCGGCAGATACAGGGTCTGAGAAGCAGCAATGGCAGCGAAAAGTTCATTCATTTTATCCAGTGAAATCTTTTTCATTACTTGCTCGCCTCTCTTTCGTATACAACACTCGGTTCACAGTCATCCAGTGTGTAATTTACCAGCGGAGCACGGCTGCCAGCCTCTGCGCCTGCCTGATACTCACCGTAGCACTCGTTCATATCCTTAATGAACTTGCGGTTGAGCAGGTGCAGCGGAATGTGCTGCGGACATACTCTGGAGCATTCGCCGCAGTCAGTACATCTGCCTGCAACGTGGAATGCACGGATGATGTGGAACATGTTTTCTTCAAATGTATCAGCAGCAGCCTTCTGGGAGATACCGGATTTCGGATTATCGAATACGCAGTTCTCGCAGCTGCAAGCCGGACAGATGTTGCGGCATGCATTACATCTGATGCAGCGGGACAGTTCATTTCTCCAGAATGCATAACGTTCATCCGGAGTCATAGCCTCCAGTGCTGCAACCTGATCGAATCTGCCGCAGTCAGCGTTTACTTCGCCGTTTTCGCCGATCATTTCATCATAAACAACAACCTGCTTGCTCTTGCAGGTTACACAGCGCTCGCCCAGAACATCTGCCTTGGCAATTGCCATTTCACCATACAGCGTATCCACCTTTACAGTGTCGCCTTCTGTTGTAATACCCAGAATACCCTCACAGCCCGCTTCACGAAGCTTTGCCTCGTCAACCTTGCCGTCACAAGCAATACCGATGATGTAAGCCTTTTCACGGTCTACACGGTGCTCGGTCAGCAGCTGGTTGAAGCTGTAGGAATCACAGGGCTTGAGGAATACCAGAGTCTTGCCTTCCTTCTTGGAAAGGTCAATCAGATATTTCGAGAGGTTGCTTGCACAGAAGTCATTATACACAAATGCGCTCAGTGCATCAGCAGAATCGAATACAGCCGGAGTCGGGTCGTATGCGAATTCGCCGTTTTTCCAGCCCAGTACGCGTTCTACGGTACCATCAGCCAGAAGCTCGGAGGCTCTCTTTACCATTACTTCTTGCATCTCAGATCCTCCAATCTCTTATTCTCGCCGAGGTTTGTGATCGTCTCTACGAACTCGTTCATAGTCGCAGCGAACTTAGCACCTTCCGCAGCGGATACCCATTCTACACGGGTACGCTCCTTCTCAATACCAAGATAACTCAGCATGGAGAACAGCATCGTCATTCTTCTGCGTGCGTAGTAGTTACCAGTTGTATAGTGGCAGTCACCCGGATGGCATCCGCAGAGGATGACACCGTCAGCACCGCGCTGGAATGCACGCAGGATAAACATCGGGTTCACACGGCAGGAGCAGGGTACACGGATGATCTTTACATCCGCCGGATAGTTGGCACGGTTGGTACCAGCCAGGTCAGCACCTGCATAGGAACACCAGTTGCAGCAAAATGCAACAATCTTCGGTCTGAATTCATTATTTACTTGCATATTGCGTCTACCTCCGCCATAATCTGACTGGTGGAGAAGCCCTTCAGATCC
>JAFURN010000045.1 GCA_017480865.1 Ruminococcus sp.
ATCTACAACAACTACCACAACAACTACGTCTACCACCACAACAACTACTACAACCACAACTACAACCACAACAACTACAACATCCACAACAACCACCACAACAACAACTACTACAACTACAACAACTCCGGAGCCGACAACAACAACTACTACAACTACAACAACAGCTGAGCCGACAACAACAGCTGCTACAACAACTACAACTGCTAAGGTAACTGGCGGTACAACTGAGTCTCCGAAGACCAGCGATGTTCTGCCGGTAGCTGGCGCTGCAGCTGCTCTGGTAGTTATCGGTGGCGTTGCTCTGGTTGCTAAGAAGAGAAAGTAATTTCTCCTAAGAGAAACTAAGAGACACACAGATTAACATCTGAATGAAGGCACTCCCCGAAAGGGGAGTGCTTTTTTTTCGTCTGAATGCATAAAATGCCCTGAGGTGATGACATGTACGGGATCTATGCACGTCAATCCGTGGAAAAAAGGGACTCGATCTCCATTGAGATGCAGGTCGATCTGTGCAGAAAGCTTCTGCCTGAGGGAGAAGCAGTGCAGATCTATGAGGATAAAGGCTTTACCGGAACAAACGTAAATCGGCCGGCATTCCAGGCATTGCTTAAGGAGATCCGCAGGGGAAGCATTGCAGGTGTAATCGTCTATAAACTCGACCGCATCTCACGTTCCCTTTCCGATTTTGCACGTCTTTCCGAGGAACTGGAGGCACATCATGTCAAGCTGATCTCCTACGGGGAACGCTTTGATACCAGTACACCAATGGGTATGATGCTGGTGCGGATGCTGATTCTCTTTGCGGAGATGGAGCAGAAAACCATTTCTGCCCGCATCCGGGATAATTACTACACCCGGGCAGAACGAAAAAAAGCACTGGGAGGCGTACCGCCTTATGGCTATCATAAAGATTGGTCGGTCAATGCAGAAGAGGCAGAAACGGTGCTTTCCATATTTCAACAGTTGATTTATGGAAAGAGTCTCGATGCCATTGCAAGAGATCTGAGCAGCCGGGGAATTCCATCGCCCAGAAATCAGGGATGGACCGGAATGCAGGTGGGAAGGATGCTCCGAAATGCGGTCTATGTAAAAAGTGATGCAGCAGTGTATGGCTATTTTCTGCGGGATGGTGCAAAAATGCTGCATCCGGCGGAGGACTACTGCACAGGAATGGGCTGCGTGTCCATACAGGGAAGCGAGGGCAAGCTCATTGCAGCAGGAACGCATCCCGGCATTGTGCAGGCGGAGATCTGGCTGGCAGTGCAGGAACTGCTCCGGGAGAAAAGACCCTCCTGCAATGGCGGAAGCGGGTCAGCCTCCTGGCTCCAGGGGATAGTGATCTGCGGAAAGTGCGGACATTCCTGCTATGTCCGGAGCAACAGCTGCGGCTCACCCTATGTTTACTTTGTTTGCAGAGGAAAGCGTCTGGGTATATGCAGCGGTCTGAAGGCAATGCGGACTGCACCTGTGGAAAATGCTGTGGGGCAAATTCTTTCCGGTGAAATACAGCGAATTTTATCAGAGAATCATGCGCCGTGTGAAGAACTCATCCTGGAAAGCAGCCGGCTGGACGCTGAGATCGAAACGGTTGTCCGTTTGCTCCGTGAGCATCCAGGCTCCGGCGAGGAACTGGGAAAGCGGCTGGATGACCTTTGTCAGAGGCGAGATGCACTGGGATTACAGGTGCATCGCGGGCAAGTATCCTTTCAACAATTCAAAAGTGAAATGTTGAAAGAACTTCTGCCGGAGCAAAAGAAAGCACTTGCACAGCTTTTTCTGAAAAATGTCATTCTGACGGAGGAGAAAATCACGGTTTTTCTGCGATAATGTGTCATCACACAGCAGCTCCTCCAGGGAAGGTTGCCCCCAAAACTGCCGGTGCAATCATTGGGAATACGATCTGCCGGATGATAGAGGAGAGTAGAGTGACATGAAAAAACTTTCGGGACAGCGAATCGGGTTTGCGGTGACCGGTTCGTTCTGTACCTTTGAACGTGCCTTTCAGCAGGCGCAGGCGCTTGTGGATGCGGGCGCTGTAATAACGCCTGTTTTCTCGGAGCATGCTGCTGGCATTGACACACGCTTCGGAAAGGCAGCGGATCATATTCGCCGCATGGAGGAGATCAGTCAGAGGAGAGCCATCCTCACAATTGACGGCGCAGAGCCATTAGGCCCTAAAAACATGCTGGACTGCATTGTAGTCGCTCCTTGTACCTCCAATACCCTGGGAAAGCTTGCGCTCGGTCTGGTGGATACCACCGTGACGATGGCGGTAAAATCCATGCTGCGCAATGAAAAGCCTGTGGTGCTGGCGCTGGCGACCAATGATGCATTGCGTGTTTCATCCAAAAATCTGGGTGTACTTCTGAATGCAAAGCATTATTACTTTGTTCCCCTGGGACAGGATGCACCCGGACAGAAGCCGTCTTCTATGGTCGCACACTTCGAGCGGCTTCCGGATACGGTTGTAGCTGCTCTGGAGGGACGTCAAATTCAGCCTTTGATTGTATAGTATACAAAGAATATTCAAAAACATCTGCTACAATAAATACGAAATCTGCCGCCTGTCTGCCTTTGTAGAGAGGCGGCTTCACTATGGAGGATTTATTATGGCAGGTATAATTGCAAATCAGGCATTGATCATGCTGCTGCTCAATCTGGTGGGAATTCTGGCGTTCCGGCTGAAGATCATCACCCGTGAGGGCGGCAGACAGCTGTCTCAGCTGGTGCTGGAAATTGTAACTCCGGTACTCGTGGTTCATGCATATATGGATGTGGATTTTAATCACCAGCTGGTGATCAATCTCCTGTGGACCTTTGCCCTGGCGGCTGCTTCTTATATTCTGGTCATCCTCGGTTCCATGCTGCTTTTGCGGAAGAAAGAGGGCAGAGAAACTGCAATTGAGCGTTTTTCTGCGGTTTACAGCAACTGCGGATTTATGGGAATTCCCCTGGCAAGCGCATTATTCGGTGCAGAGGGCGTATTGTACGTAACCGCATTCCTTACGATTTTCTTTTTCTTCTCATGGACCCACGGCATTATGATGCTGACTGGTAAGCGTGATATGCGCGCGCTGCTGAAGGTCATGCGCTCTCCTACTGTGATCGGTATCGGCATCGGTCTGGTGCTGTATTTCACCCGGCTGGAGCTGCCGTCCGTTCTGACAGAAACCATGAATTTTATTGCCGATCTCAATACACCGCTCGCAATGATCGCATCCGGTGTCAGTGTAGCACAGGCGAACCTTCTGGGGGCACTGAAAAACCTCCGGGTCTATTGGGTCAGTGCCTGCAAGCTGCTGATCCTGCCGATTCTTACCATGCTGCTCTGTCTGTGCTGTCCCTTTGCTGCGGAGGAGGTACGGGTTGTGGTTCTGCTTCTGGCAGCAGCACCCTCTGCGGCAATGTGTACACTTCAATGTCAGAAGCTGGGACTGCATGATGTGTATGCTTCCCAGATATTTGCACTGACTACCATTCTTTCTATGGGAACACTGCCGCTTGTGGTAAAGGTGTTTTCCATTCTGCTGGAGATACTGGCGTAACAGAAGGATCACACGCAATCCTGGGACTTTTTATATGTATAAATCGTAAATTATAAAATTCAGGGGCTGTGCCTTCGTTGCAATTTACTCTGTTTCGTGCTATAATTAAGGCAATCTCATCAATGGGGTAAATTAACATGAGACGAGGATGGAATTATGAATGATAGCGGAATTAGCAAGCTGGATATGAAGCGTCGGAACCGCATGCAGATCCTCCGGGTGCTTCAGCAGAACGGTCCGGTTTCACGTGTGGATATTTCAGAAATGCTGCAGCTGACCCGTGCAGCAGTGACCATTATAACAGCAGAGATGATTGCGCAGAGGATTCTGGTGGAGGTGGGTGAGTTTTCAGTGGAGCCTGAGGGCGAAACCCGTAAGGGCAGACGAAAGATCCTGCTGGATATCAATCCGAATTTCCGCTTTGCTTTTGGTGCTTATATTGACCGGAGCAGCGTATCGGTGGGCATTACAACACTGACCATGCAAATCATGGAGAAACGGAGTTATCCCATAGAGCCGGATGCTTCGGCGGAACAGATTCTGAATATCATCCGGGAAGCCATATGCGTACTGCTGAAAAACAGCTGTCTGAAGCGGGAACGTGTCATCGGAATTGGTATTGCTGTCACGCCCCGGATGCAGGAATGTATGGGGCTGCACGGATGCAGGCAGGAAGGGGAGGGCCTCTTTCCTGAGGCGGAATGGGAAAGAGAACTGGGGCTTCCCGTATACGCAGGCAATGCGGTTGCGCTGCTTGCCGAAGCCAGCAATCATCGCAGGGAACGGTCGTCTGTACCGCTGAATGAGGTGGTTCTGTATGCTGAAAATGACTCCTATCATATGGCAGTGATGCATTGGAATGATCTGCTGGAGGAATATCATAAAGAAACACAGATTGCAGATTCCATTTGTGTGAATCCCGGTGGAAGATCCCGGGAGGGATATTGCAAAGGCTCTGTAAAGGCAGAACTGACAGCAAGTGCAATTGGTGCGAAGGTGGCGGAGATCTACAGCAAGACGAAAACACCGGCACTGTACCGGCTTACCAAGGGTGACGGCAGCCGGATCACGCTGATGCAGCTGCTGACGGCTTTTGACGAAGGGGACACGGTGCTTCAGCCGCTCATGGAATCGCTGCTGCATCAGTTTTGCATGCTGCTGTATAATCTGGAGCAGGTTTTCTTTGCGCATAAGATCTGTTTGTATCAGTTTGGATTTACCCAGCGGAATCTGGAGCAGATACGCAGCTTCATGGAAACGTTTTTTGGTGCAGCAGCTGCCGGAAAAATCAAATGGAATGATATGGACGTGCAGCAGTATTTTGCATGCGGCAGTGCCTATGCGATTCAGAGAGGCTTTTTAAGCAGCGGCGGACTTGCCCTGGAAAGTGATGAAGAAGAACTGGAATGAAAAATAAGGACTGCTGTGTGATAAAAAATGCGGCAGTCCTTTTCTGACAGGAGATGATAAATTTTTATGTATTTTACTCGTGAACACTTGCACTCGAGTGAAAGATATGGTATAATAAATCTGTTGGTTTTTCGGGTCCTGTGACCTGACTCTGAAAAAGGTGAGAATATCGAAAGGAGTAGGATTCCTTTTGGAATCCGATGTGGTTGAGATGAAGTTATCAGAAATGAATAAGGAAACACTCATGCAGTTTCTGGCAGACTGCAAGGCTGAATATGCTGCTTTTCAGGCAGAAAATCTGAAGCTGGATATGTCAAGAGGCAAGCCCTCTCCGCAGCAGCTGGATCTGAGTATGGATCTGATGGATTGTCTGAAGCGTGAGGATTATAAGGCAGAAAACGGTCTGGACTGCCGTAACTACGGTGTACTGGACGGTATTCCGGAGGCAAAGGAATTCTTTGCACAGATGCTGGGTGTGGATGCTTCTGAGACTATTATTTTTGGTAACTCCAGTCTGAACGCAATGTACTGGGCAATGTCTGTAGCCATGACAAACGGCGTTATGGGCGGCAAGCCCTGGGGTCAGCTTCCGAAGGTGAAGTTCCTGTGTCCTGTTCCGGGATATGACCGTCACTTTGCGATCAGCGAATTTTTCGGTATGGAAATGATCAACATTCCCATGGATGAAAATGGTCCGGATATGGATATGATTGAAAAGCTGGTTGCTGAGGATGAGAGCATCAAGGGCGTATGGTGTGTACCGATGTACTCCAATCCGGGCGGTGTTGTATACAGTGACGAGGTCGTAAAGCGTTTTGCAGCGCTGAAGCCGAAGGCAGCTGATTTCCGTATCTTCTGGGATAATGCATACTGCATGCATCATCTGGTAGAGAATCCGCCGGTACAGGCAAATCTGCTGGAGGAAGCAAAGAAGGCTGGCAACGAGGATATTTGCTATATGTTTGCATCTACCTCCAAGATCACCTTCCCGGGTACAGGTATTGCAGTGATGGCAGCCAGTGAGAATAACATGAAGAGTCTGAAGAAGTCTCTGGGCTTTGCGACAATCAGCTATGATAAGATCAATCAGCTGAGACACCTGCGTTTCTTCGGTAACAAGTTTGAGAATATGATCGAACACATGAAGAAGCACAAGGAACTGATCGCACCGAAGTTTGCAATTGTTGAGAATACTCTTGAAAAGGAGCTTTCCGATCTGGGTATTGCGAACTGGTCTGATCCGCTGGGCGGATACTTCATCTCCTTCAACCAGGCTGGCTGTGCAAAGAGAATCGTATCTCTCTGTAAGGAAGCTGGTGTGGTACTGACAGGTGCCGGAGCATCCTTCCCGTACGGTGTTGACCCGCAGGATGAGAACATCCGTCTGTCTCCCACATTCCCGACGGAGGAAGAACTCCAGAAGGCAATGAATGTATTTGTATGCAGTGCAAAGCTTGCAGCTGCTGAGAAGGCTCTGGCTGAATAAAATGAAATGATGAATCCCCTGTCTTGCGGCAGGGGATTTTTTATAGGGTCAGGGAGGTAAATTGTAGTTTATCGGGTGAACTGCAATTTATATTCCTGACCATTCGAATGAAAACGTTCTTTTACAGAAAACGAAAAAGCGGCAAGCCTTGTTCGGCGAGCCGCTTTTCCAATATTTGAAAGGGTGGAAATTGTCATGTTGGATAACAGCAGACGCCCCGGGGTGGAGGCGTCACTGCTATGATATAGGGATTATTGGGGATGTGCTTTTGCGATGGGGTGAATGCAAAAGCACGTTAGAGGATGTTACATACTCTTTTTGTTCAAGAGTATGGTCTTAGTATACCCTTTTATTGTGTGTGTTATGTGAAATACGGCTGAAAAGAACCTGAAAAGAAAAAGGGGCATTCATCACATCTCCGGGTGTATAAATGTGCTTGCAGCCGGGCATAATAGTTCTGCGCCGGAATCACCGGCATCATTTATCGAAAGGTAGGAATTACTATGGAAACACGTAAGAATCCGTGCATCAAGTGTACGGTCAGCCAGTGCAAGCACAACATGGTATCTGAAAATTACTGCGTTCTGGACAGCATCCGTATCGGCTCTCATGAGCAGAACCCCACAGTTCCGGAATGTACAGACTGCGAAAGCTTTGTAAAGCGTTCTTCTGCATGCAGCGGCGAAGGCTGCACATTCTGAGACAGCACATTTTCTGAATGATCGCAATGGGGTCGGGGACCAGATGTCTCCGGCCTTACATTTTTACCTCTTTGTAAATGTAATGTGTGCTTTTTGTGAGAATTGCACAAATATGGGAATTTGAAATCAAACAAAATGGAAAAATAGGTGACAATTCAGAAAAAACTGTGCGAAACCCCTTGTATAATTCATCGCAATCGGGTATAATAAAACTATGTTAAATTCAAGGAGGCGGATACTATGTATGATAAGACCATGACCTTTTCGGTCAACGATGAGAAAGAGATTGAGATGAAGAAGAACCTGAATATCATTTATGATGCACTGGTTCAGAAGGGATACAATCCGGTCAATCAGATTGTTGGTTATATTCTGTCCGAAGACCCGACATACATAACCACATACAACAGCGCAAGAAGCATCATCCGTCGCATTGATCGAGACGAGCTTTTGCAGGTGCTTGTAAAGTCCTACATCGGAGAATAACTGCGTATTCTCATATCTTTTGAAGCGTTCAGGCGGCTGCTGCATGTTGAAGTGCAGCAGCCGCTTTTTGTATGGAGGACATCCATGCGGCTCATACCCATGCGCTGCATAAAGTCTGCGCAGATATTTCCTTGCATGCAGCTGCTTTGTTCCGGGCAGACTGTTCTTGCGGAGAGATCCGCAGAAGGAGCATCACGGATATGACGAAACGACGTAAATTTTCTGCGGCAGCAGCGATGGCTTTGATGCTCCTCATATCGGGGCAGCCAGCAGCTGCGGCAGGTTCTGCAGCAATCGGATACGGACAAGGGACTGCAACAGACAGCGACAATCGTCCGTGCGATGCATTGGGCTTCGATGCACAATACAGCGCATACGGTGCCTATGCCACAACGCCGGACAGGGACAGAATCATACTGACCTTTGACCAGGGGTATGAAAACGGCTACACGTCTGCGATCCTGGACACACTCCGGGAAAAAGGCGTGACTGCGATTTTTTTCCTGACAGGAGATTATGCAAAAAAGGAAACAGCGCTTGTAAAGCGTATGATTGACGAGGGACACGTGCTCGGCAATCACGGCATGACCCACGCCAGCCTGCCGGAACTGACAGAGCAGGAGGCTGTATGCGAGGTCATGGACCTGCATGAGTTTGTAAAGGACACCTATGGATATGAAATGCAGTATTTCCGGTTCCCCTGCGGAACCTATTCGGAGGAGCGTCTGAAAACGCTGCATGAACTGGGTTATAAGACCCTCTTCTGGAGTTATGCCTATGTCGACTGGCAGACAGACGCCCAGCCCGATGCTGCATCTGCGCTGGAGGGGCTTGTGAAGAGCGCACACGGCGGTGAGATCCTGCTGCTGCATTCCGTCTCTGCAACGAATGCAGAGATTCTCGGGGATGCGATTGATGCATTCCGCAGTGCGGGATTCACGGTATAAAACAAGAAGGACTGGTTCGTTCGAACCAGTCCTTTTTGCAGCCGTCATCTCTTTGCTATTACATGACCGGAGGCTGTTCCTCCGTTCGTGTCAGTTCAAACCAGAAGGTAGAGCCTTCCCCGATTTTACTGTTCACACCATAATTGTAGTTGTGCAGTTTGAGGATCGCCTTGACAATGGACAAGCCTAGTCCGGTGCCTACCACCTCACGCTTGTGATTTTCGGAGCGGTAATACTTGTCGAAAATCAGCTTGATCTTATCCTCTTCAATGCCATCGCCGGTATCGGATACCTCAATGCGCACACAGTCGGGGCGGTTGATCTGCCGCAGAAAAACCTTACGATCTTCCTTGGAGGTGTAGTTGATGGCGTTGTTCAGCAGATTGCAGATCACACGTTCAATCTTGCCGCTGTCACAGCAGACCATGCAGGGTGCATCTCCTGTAAAATAAAGATGATATCCCATGCGTTCCGAAATGCCCTCATACCGGGCAGCGATCTCACACATTTTTTCACTGATGTCAATGTGCTGAAGTTCCAGTCCCTGTGTACCGCTTTCCAGCTTTGACAGATCCAGCATATCGTTTACCAGAAGAGACAGACGGTCTGTCTCCTCGATAATCACGTTCAGATGCTGCTCACGCTTTACCGGATTGTCTCCCGAAAGATCCCGTATCATCTCCGCATAGGCTTTCATCATGGTCAGAGGCGTACGCATATCGTGAGAGACATTTGCCACAAGATCACGCTGCATCTCTTCTGTCCGGGAAAGCTCGTGATTTGCATAGGTCAGTGTTTCTGCAAGGTCATCGACCTCTGCACAGCCGCCGCCTTCAAACTGTGCTGTATAATCCCCCTGGGCAAGCCGCCGGGCGGAACTGTTGAGCCTGTTGATCGGGGTGCCCAGATGCTCTGCTGCATATGCAGACAGTACCACGCCAGCAATCATAAGAAGCACCGTGATCATCATGGTCATCTGCTGCAGGATCTGTCTCGTTGCATGAACCGGTACCAGTCTTGCATTGGTCAGCAGGTAGCCTGTTACCTGTCCGTACCGGTCATGAAGCGTTGTGCCGTAAATCAGCATATTGCTCTGCATGGTTTCGTTGTACAGCGTCCGGCAGATCTCTCCGCTCCGGCTCTGCTGAAGCTCCGTAAAGAAGAAGTACATATCCGGACTGCCGTTATGAAGCAGACAGTTTCCGCTGAACAGGCATTCGTAATGAGTTTCCATGCCATCCTCATTGAGTACCTCAATACACATATCATTGCGCAGTGCTGCGTCCAGAAGCTTTTCATCAAACTGCTCCGTCTGATAACTCTGGGCAAGCTTCCGGGTCGCTCTCGTGACGGAGGATTCTTTCATGATCTCATAGAACTGTCCCAGCATGAGTACCTGAAAGGTCCACATAAGAATGAAGACAATGCAGACCAGCATCATGAAGAACAGCCATATTTTCACACGGATGGTCAGATTCTGGTTCAGTGACAGCAGCTTACGTATTGACATCAAACTTGTAACCCATTCCTCTCAGAGTGATGATAAACTTACGGTACACGCCCAGACTGCCTCTCAGCATTTTGATATGAGTATCCACGGTCCGGTCATCCCCGAAGAAATCATAGCCCCAGACCTCCTCCAGGAGCTTGTCTCTCGTCAGTGCCAGACCCTTATTCTTCACCAGATAGAACAGCAGGTCATATTCCTTCGGTGTCATGGAAGCACGCTGTCCGTCTACATATACCTCACGTCCTGCAAGATCGATCTCCAGTCCTTCAAACTGCATGCGCTGATTGACCGGCTGTACAGCAGCTGGTGTGTTGCGGCGGTTCAGGACAGCCCGCACACGTGCCATCAATTCCTTGGGGGAAAAGGGCTTGACCACATAATCATCAATACCGATCTCAAATCCGAAGAGCTTGTCATATTCCTCGCCCCGTGCAGACAGCATGATCACCGGAATGTTCTTCTTCCTGCGGATCTCCTTGCAGGCAGAAAAACCGTCCAGTCTGGGCATCATGACATCCATGACGATCAGGTCAAAGTCCTGTTCCTTGCACAGTGCAACTGCCTCCATGCCGTTTTCAGCTTCTGTTACCTCGTATTCCTCAAACTCGGCATATTCCCGCACAACGTGACGGATGTTTGCCTCGTCGTCTACAATCAGCAAACGATACATCTTCCTGCTCCTTTCTTTTCTGTAAAACCAACCTGTTATATAGTGTATCATATTCTACAGCTTTATTTTACCATTTTTTCGGTATGATTGCAAGGACTCCCCCGAATTTCTCCGAAACTTCTCCCAAAACCATCACATTTCTCTCGTCTGTCTCTCATTCTGCCCCGATTTCCCTGTTCCGATTTGGATATTTTTAACAAAATAACCATTTTTATCCAAAAACCAGAATTATTCACGGAATTCAATTGACAATGATGCTCCTTTTGTGGTACAATAATTTTATATGTATACGCTTGTATACGATGCACAAAATCCCACCGCAAATCTTTTTTTATTTTATTATAATTGAATTTGGAGGTATCCCGAATGAAATTCTCTGACGGATTATGGCTGAATCAGCGCGGCTACGAAGTAAACTACGCTGTACAGGCATACGAAACCACCACCACTGCCAATTCCATTACTGTTTTCGCAACACCCACTGCGATCTGGAACCGCGGCATGACACTGGGCGGCGTATGCTTAGAGATCACCTACACTTCCACTGCCCCTGACATCATCAAGGTAACCATCCGCCACCACAAGGGCGCTGTGGACAACCGTCCGAAATTCGAACTGAACGAGGACTGGGGCTACACACCGGAGATCACACAGGGCGAAGGCTACATCGAAATGAAGACAGGCGAAACCGTTCTGCGCATCAAGCAGGGCACCGACTGGGAGGTAAGCTTCTCCAGAAACGGCAAGCACCTGACCGGCGGTGCATGGCGCTCCACTTCCTACATCAAGGAAAGCCAGTTCCATGCAAATGCACGTCTGGCACTCCAGGAGGATGACCAGTGCTTCAACTTCCCGCAGGATCCGCATACAGGCTTTACCCGTGAGCAGCTGTCTCTGTGTGTAGGCGAGTGTGTATACGGCTTCGGTGAAAAGTTCACCACCTTTGTAAAGAACGGTCAGAACGTAGAAATGTGGAATGCAGACGGCGGTACCAGCTCCGATCAGAGTTACAAGTGTATTCCGTTCTATATCACCTCAAACGGTTACGGCGTATTTGTAAACAGTGCGGACAAGGTTTCCTTCGAGGTAGGTTCTGATACTGTAAACAAGGTATCCTTCACCGTTCCGGGCGAAACGCTGGAATATTTCTTCATCGGCGGTGAAAATCTCCAGAAGGTTCTGGAAAACTACACCACACTGACCGGCAAGCCGGCTCTGCCGCCTGCCAAGACATTTGGTCTGTGGCTGTCCACCTCCTTTACTACAGATTACAACGAGGAGACTGTTACCTCCTTTATCGACGGCATGGCAGAGCGTGATATTCCGCTCCAGATGTTCCACTTCGACTGCTTCTGGATGAGAGAATTCCACTGGACAGATTTCGAATGGGATACCCGTCAGTTCCCGGATCCGAAGGCAATGCTTTCCCGTCTGAAGGAGAGAGGTCTGGGTCTGTGCTGCTGGATCAACCCGTATATCGCACAGCAGTCCGCACTTTTTGATGAGGGCGCAGAAAAGGGTTATTTCATCAAGAATCCGGATGGCAGCGTATTCCAGTTTGATATGTGGCAGCCGGGTATGGCGATCGTGGACTTTACAAATCCTGATGCCTGCAAGTGGTTCTCCGCAAAGCTCCGTACCCTGCTGGAAATGGGTGTTACTGCGATCAAGACCGACTTTGGTGAGAGAATTCCGACAAAGGTGAAGTATTTCAGCGGCGAAGATCCGATCCATATGCATAACTACTATACATACCTGTACAATAAGGTTGTATTTGAGACACTCAAGGATTTCTACGGCGAGAACCAGGCATGCCTGTTCGCAAGAAGTGCAACGGTCGGCGGTCAGAAGTTCCCGGTACACTGGGGCGGCGACTGCACCGGCGAGTACTCCTCCATGGCTGAGACTCTCAGAGGCGGACTGTCTCTGTGTGCATCCGGCTTCGGCTACTTCAGCCACGATATCGGCGGCTTTGAGGCTTCCTCTTCTCCGTCTGTATACAAGCGCTGGTGTGCATTCGGTCTTATGTCCTCCCACAGCCGTCTGCACGGCTCCACATCCTACCGTGTGCCGTGGGTTTATGATGATGAGGCTTGTGATGTGCTCCGCTTCTTCACGAAACTGAAGGGCAAGCTGATGCCGTATCTGTTTGCACAGGCAGTCAAGACATCCGCTACAGGTGTTCCTATGATGCGTGCAATGGTTATCGATTATACCGATGATATCGCATGCCGTTACCTCGATCAGCAGTATATGCTGGGTGACAGTCTGCTCTGTGCTCCGGTATTCAACGAAGAGGGCATTGCAAACATCTACCTGCCGGAGGGCAAGTGGTATGATATCATCACCGGCAAGACGCTGGAGGGCGGCAAGTATCATTCCATCCAGTGCAGCTTTATGGAAATGCCGGTTCTGGCAAAGCCGAATTCCATTCTCGCAATGGGTAACTTTGAGAACCAGTTCGAATATGACTATGCAGAAGGTGCTGACTTCATGATCTGCAATCTGGAAGACGGCAAGTCTGCAAGTACAGAGATCTATGATGTAAACGCAAAGCTTGTTCTGACTCTGAGAGCAGAGCGCAGCGGCGATACCATCACGATCACTGCATCCGAATCCGATAAGACCTTCACCGTATCGGTTGCAGGCACGGACAAGAAGGTAACCATGACCGGTACCCAGGCAGTGATCACACTCTGAGAAACCATACTCTAAAATCAAGAAAATGGGGGTAGAAAACTATGGCTGGCAAAAGAGATAAGCAGATTGACTATGTATGGCGTGACAGAAAGCGTACCTTTCTGGGGCTGCCGTTTTCGTTCACACGCTATTATCTGACGGAAGACCGTCTGATTACCCGTGCCGGATTTTTCAATGTCAAGGAGGACGAAATCGAGCTTTACCGTATTGTGGACAAAGCACTTCAGCGTCCTTTTGCACAGCGGCTTTTCGGCTGCGGTACCATCGTTTTGTTCTGCAAGGATGCAGATACTCCCGAAAAACATATTGTATCCATCAAATGTCCTCGTGAGGTATCCGATCTGATCGGTGCCTATATCAGCCAGCACCGTGACCGCTACGGCATCCGCGGCAGAGACATGGTCGGCGCAGCCGGGGAGCAGGACTGCGACTGCGATTATCCGCTTTAAAAACAAACGGCTGTCCCTGCTTAGCAGGGATGCAGCCTCTCTTTCACATATCCAATCAGACAAACATAAGACAGACGCATGGAGGTGTCAGTTGCAGCGGCAGGATTTGTCCCCTGCCCGATGGATTCAATAGAGACAGATAGATAAAGGAGTTCCTAAACATGCTTTCATTTATTACGGAAAAACAGACTGTCTGGGAAACGCTTCAGGCAGAAACACGTCCGATTTTTATTTATGGCATGGGCGACGGTGCGGAGAAAATTATGCGTGTCTTCCGGGAGAAAAAGATCCCGCTGGCAGGCATCTTCGCCAGTGATGATTTTGTAAGAGGCCATTCTTTTGCAGGCTACAAGGTCCGGAAGCTTTCCGAGATCGAAGAACAGATCGATGATTTCGTTATCGTACTGGCATTTGCTGCCGGCTACCAGTCCCTGGTAGACAAGCTGCTGGAAATTGCAGAACGGCATACCCTGCTTGTACCGGATGTTCCCGTTGCAGGCGGCGGTTTGTTCACCTACGAATACTGCATGGAGCATGCAGATGAGATCCAGCAGGTTTACGATATGCTGGCAGATCCCTTCTCCAAGAAGGTTTACGCCAACATCATCAACTTTAAGATCAGCGGCAAGATTCCCTATCTCATGGAGGTCACGACCCCCAAGGAGGATATCTACCGCAGTATTATCAAACTCACGCAGAATGAAACCTACGTGGACCTGGGTGCTTATAACGGTGACACCATCGAGGAGGTTCTTTCCTTCACCAAGGGCAAATATGTCCGCATGTACGGTGTGGAGCCGGATAAGAAGAACTTCAAGAAGCTGCGCAAGTGCACGGCTGACCTGCCATATGTCAGCATCTATAACGCTGTAGCATGGTGTACCGATACAGAGGTTCCCTTTTCTACAAAGGCAGGCAGACAGTCAGCAGTATCTGCATGCGGTCAGAAGATCGCTGCACGTTCGGTTGACAGCATCCTGGAGGGCAAGCCGGCAACCATCATTAAGATGGATGTGGAGGGCTGTGAGCGTGAGGCGCTGTGGGGTTCTGCCCAGACGATTGCCAGATATGCACCGAAGCTTATGGTTTCTTTGTATCATCGCAATGAGGATATTTTCTCTTTGCCTTTGCTGATCAAAACCCTGAATCCCCGTTACGATATCTATATCCGTCATCAGCTGTATATTCCTGCATGGGAAACCAATCTCTATGCAGTTCCACGCAAGTCGTAATAAGTAAGAATAAGCAAAATAAATACGGTCACACAGGCTTCTGTGTGACCGCTTTTTTCTGGGCGATTAAAAAGAGTTCTGTTTGAAATGTTGAGGGAATCTGTAGGGGGACGCTCCTTACTGGAGCCTGTCCTCTTTGTGCTGCGGATATTTCAGCTGCGCACGCCCTACGGGTGCCCGTCTCATGGGGATCCCTACGACGTCACCTGCATAATTACAGTATTCATCAAGTTTTAGATGTTACAGCATAGTAGGGGCAGCCGCTTTTTGCTATATTTCCACGTTTCTTTTCTTTTTCCGTTTCCGCTTTCGCAGCTTTGCGGCTTTCGGCTTGCCGTCAGGATTCAGGTCCAGCTGTACCTGATACAGCTGCCGCATGATGTGTTCGGGATTTTCCCGGTAAAACGGTTCTACTGCATAGCGGTTATGTTCACCCATGTGCTGCCGCAGACGCTTGTCCTCGGTCAGTGCCTCTATGCCGGCAACAAAGCCGTTGATGTCCTTCGGCTTGA
The DNA here is from genome assembly GCA_017480865.1 of Ruminococcus sp. Lineage (GTDB taxonomy): Bacteria > Bacillota > Clostridia > Oscillospirales > Ruminococcaceae > Ruminococcus_C. The sequence continues at coordinate 15,652 of JAFURN010000045.1, forward strand.
ACATAAACCCGGTTGCTCCGTCCTCCATGAAATCCCGGATGCCCTGTACATTGCTTGTAACCAGAGGCAGTCCTGCCTCCATTGCTTCCAGAGCCGCAATGCCCAATGCCTCACGCCGGGACGGCAGACAGAAAATATCACAGGCATGGAGAATATCGGCTACATCATCACGGTACTTTGTAAAATGCACACGGTCCTCCAGATTCAGGTGACTTGTCAGCTGATAGAGGGCATCCGTTTTCGGACCGGTACCCACGATCACATAATGCAGTTCCAGCATGCGGAGCCGTGACATTGCCTTCAGGATCACAGCATGGTTTTTATCCGCTGTCAGCGCACCGATGGTGATGAGCGTAACTGCATTCTGCGGAATTTCCAGGCGTTCCCGCATCTGAGCACGGCTTATGGAAGGCGCACGGAAACGATAGGGGTCAATGCCGATGCCGGGGATCCGGTATGTATGCTTGGCGGTGAAGGACTTTTCTGCAAGCGCATAGTCCTCACGGTTGGTGCAGATGAGAACATCTGCATGCTTTACGGTCTGTTTGAACTTCCGGTAGCAGCGCAGCCAGCGGAGGGGACCGGCTCCCTTATAAAAGGGGAACCCATAGGAGGTGAAGAAGAGCGGAATTCTCAGCTTTGCTGCCGGCTTTGCGGCACAGAGCAGTGCAGAAGGCGACAGGCAGTGGATCAGGTCAAATCTGTATTCCTGTAAAATACCTTCAATTTCCGTGATAATGTCGGGATCCTTCACAGGCTTGTCCGGGCTGTAGATAAAATTCAGCTGGTGCCAGGAAATGCCTGCTTCCTCCAGTTCGTCCCGGAAGGCATAGACGCGATCCGGAGGTGTTGTATTTCCAAAAAGGAAGTTGCAGCCTACATGAACGTCACAGTTCAGTTCAAGCAGCAGGTTCAGATTGCATCGGTTATTCAGGTCTTGCAGGGATGCTGTATCCGAGAGCATCAGGACACGTTTCATATCAGGCTCCTCCTTTCTGTATATTCTGACATTTTTCATTATACCATATTTCTTTCTGGAAATCAATAGCCGGACAGCAGGAATTCATTCCGGGAAATAAAGCTGCGATATCCTCCGGAAGCGGTGCGTACACAGCTGTCGTTTCCCCGGTTTCCGGCTCCGGAAAGCGTACAGCGGCGCAGTGCAGTGCATGACGGGCGATCTCTTCCGAGGGGCTTCCATACAGGTCATCGCCCGCCAGAGGATGTCCGATATGCGCCATGTGTACCCGTATCTGATGAGTGCGTCCGGTTTCCAGCCGGAACTGTACGAGCGTATGGTTCCCATTTCCGAAAAGAGGCTTATAATGGGTGACAGCAGCTTTTCCGTCCGGATGCACACACCGCAGAATGACCGAACCGGGCATTCTTGCAATGGGCGCACGGACTGTACCTGGCTCAGAGATGCAGCCTGTTACAGCAGCAATGTAGCATTTTTCCGTATGCTGCTGAATGAAGCCTGCGCCGTACGCAGTTTTTGCGGCAATGCAGGTGCCGCTCGTGTTCCGGTCCAGACGATTGATGCAGCGGAAGGACACCCCCGGAAACTGTGCTGCAAAGGCATTTGCCAGGGTATCTGTATAATGTCCCTGGGATGGATGGCAGGGCATTTCCGGCGGCTTGCTGTATACGATGATGTGTTCGCTTTCGTACAGAACCGGTACATTCAGCTGAGGGTTCGGCAGTGCCCCCTTTTCTTCCTCCGGCAGTGTGAGAATTACGACATCGCCGTGGAATACCATGTCAATGGTGCGGATGGGACTGCCGTTGCAGGTGATCGTACCCAGACGCTTGCACTTTGACAGCAGTCTTCTGGAAACCTGCTGCTCATGGCGCAGAAATGCCTCCAGCTTCATGGGGCTTTGGATATGGACCTTGAATGTGAGACGGTTCACAGCGGTTTTCACTTCCTTCTGTCCGGCTGTACTGCCATTCAAGATGACGTACAGAAAAAAATAAAGTCAGATTCATCATATATCTCGGCAGCATGGCAGGCAGGAGCATCCACGGAAGGCTTCTCAGAAGGATCCGCAGCAGAAAACGATACTGTCCCTGCATCATGAGAAAGGCGGTCCGGAGACTGCAAAAGGCAGACTGCGCCGGATCCTGTACGCAGAGGACCTCTGCGGCGGCGAAAACTGCCTCAAAGCGCAGACGCAGAAGAAGCATTCCCAGCGTAAGCGGAATTACCTGAGCGGCTCCCATCAGCCAGTAGATGCTGTCTGCACGGGCGGCAGCTTCTTCCAGAAGAAGGGCAGCCCCCAGAAGTCCTCCTGCAAGGATCAGACGGACAGACAGCCGGATCAGCTGCTTCCAGAAGCACAGCCGGAGCAATCTTTTGTAAACAGAAGAAACATCCCCTGCGGACAGGTGGAAGAGCCGGGTACACCGGCTGAGAATATGCACCTTGCAGCGCATGGTCAGAAGGATCGCCCCTATGGACAGCAGAAGCCTTCCGCCGCACCAGAGCAGCGTATGGAGCAGGGAGAGACTTGTCCCGGAAACGAGCAGCCAGCTGCCAGCAAGGAGCAGGGCAGCATAAAGCAGATAAAACGCACAGAGCAGCATAAGGGGAAGCTGGATCGGACGTGAATTCCCTCTGAGTGCGGATGCGGAAAAATGATGCAATGCCTGCTGCTTCATGGCAGTACCTCCTTGTAAGAATAAGGAAAGTATGCCCCGGAATGGAAAATTTATGCCTGATAGGGCGTCATGCCCAGCAGTTCGAAGGCGCCGCTTCTCTGCCACAGTGCTGCGGTTATCATAATGTCGTAGCCCTCACCAAAGGCAGCCTGCAATTCCTTCGGATCGATCTTCGGGATGCCGAAGCCTGCGATCATATTGGTGATAATACCGCCATGGGTCACGACAGCACAGTGGCGCAGGTCGTTTTCCATCATATCCTTGATGATCACAGCAAGTGCCTTGAAAATACGCAGCTGTACATCCTGAACGCTTTCTCCCTCAGGAGGCGCACACTCTGCGCCGCCCTTCAGCCACTCCTTGAATGCGGGCAGGTCGATGAGTTCGTCCGCAGACTTGCCGTCGAACTTACCGAAATCCATTTCGATCAGATTGTCAACGCAGCAGATGTCCTTGTCCGGAAACAGAATCTCCGCCGTTTCCGTGCAGCGCCGCAGAGGGCTGGAATATACCTTAGCCACGCTGGGATAGATGTATTCATCCATCTTGCTGTACAGCTCCGCAATGCCTTTTTCCGAGAGCGGATAGTCGGTTCTGCCGATGTAAATGCCGTTGTCATTGGCTTCGGTTCTGCCGTGGCGGATGAGACTGAGATGGTAACCCTTCATATAAAAATACACTCCTTTTTATAATAACCAGACTGTAGAAAAAGGCATACTTTAACAGCGGGCAGCCAATGGCTGCCTCTGCACGAAATAACGCAAAATAGCCATTTGCAGGGAACGGTGCTTCGACGTCCCGCTAATAGAATATGTTTTTCGACAGACTGTATAATAATATCCGGTGGAAATTCGCCAGGTTAAAATATCGTTAAGAAAAAACCTTTATTTCACGGTTTACTTTTTGAGAAAAATGTATTATAATGTTATACAGGCAGCTGCATCCTGAAATGCAGCTGTTATTCCTATCATCATAGCATTTTTTTACAGAAAAGAAAAGGGCTTTTTATGGTGTTTCAGAAAAAATTTTTTCGGTATCTTCTTTGTATTGCAGGAGGGCTTGCGCTTGCAGCGGTCTGTGTGATTTCTTTTCTGCATGACAGGCAGCCGGAGACAGACCTTTCGGAGCAGAATATTTTTGTTATGGATACCTATTGCGAAATTTCCGTGCAGGACGGTAAAGCGTCTGCGGTGTCCCGGCTGCTCTATGAACTGGAGGATGCGCTGGACGCTTTTGACGCAGAAAGTGACATTACAAGGCTCAATACAGGCGGTGTGCTGGATGCGGATTCCGCTGCCGGGGATGTGATTCAGAAATCCCTCGCTCTGCAGGAACAGGAGAAAGGCGGTGTGGATATCACGGCGGGGGCATTGACAAGGCTCTGGGGGATCACGACGGAAAATCCCCATGTTCCCACGGAGCAGGAGCGGAGGGAGGTCCTTCAGACCATCGGTGCTGCCCATGTGCATATTTCCGATGGGAAAATCACACTGGATGCCGGTACGCAGATCGACCTGGGTGCTGTTGCAAAGGGCTATGCGCTCGACTGCGCTGCGGAACTGCTCAGGGAGCAGGGGGTTCCCTATGGAAAGATCTCCCTGACATCGTCCATGCTGCTCTACGGCGAAAAGCCGGACGGCACACCTTTTACAGTTGCCATCCGCGACCCGGACGGTGCGGGTACTCTGGGAACGGTACAGACGGACAGCTGCTTTCTGTCCACATCAGGCGGATATGAACGCTTCTTCACCGCAGAGGACGGAACGAAATATTCCCACATTCTCAGTACAGAGAGCGGATATCCCATAGAAACAGACCTGACAACGGTGACAGTATTCTGTGACAGCGGATTGCTGTCGGATTATCTGTCTACACGTATTTATATGGGTGGAACTGCTGCACTGGAGGAACATCTCCATGCAGAGGAATATAAAATTGTTGCTGCGGATACAGCGGGCAGGCTTTATGTAAGCGATGGGCTTGCCTTTCAGTCCGCAGTGCAGTCAAATGAAACGGAGGAAACAGAATGAGAAAACTTGGCGGCATCAAACTTTCTCACCACAAGCAGTCAGAAAACTGTCAGAGCGTGTCGCTGCCCCTGCCCGAAAAGGTGCGCATCCCTATGAGCATGCACATCGGTGCGCCGTGCAGCCCCCTTGTGAAGAAGGGTGACACGGTTATGGTGGGACAGAAGATCGGCGATACAGATGCATTTATGTCTGCGCCGATTCACAGCAGTGTTTCCGGCAAGGTAACAGCAGTTGCCGATTACCGCATGTCAAACGGCAGAACCTGCAAGATGGTGGAGATCCAGACAGACGGGGCACAGGCAGTCTGTCCCGAGGTACAGCCTCCTGTGGTAACGGACAAGGAAAGCTTCCTCAGCGCCATCCGGGAAAGCGGTCTGACGGGTATGGGCGGCGCAAGCTTCCCGGCGCATGTAAAGCTTTCTCCGAAGCAGAAGGTGGATACCCTCTGTATCAATGCAGCGGAATGTGAGCCGTATATCACATCGGACTACCGTCAGATGGTGGAAGCTCCCGATGAGGTCGTGGACGGCATTTTGAAGACTATGAAATGGCTGGGACTGCCCAGATGCGTCATTGGTATTGAGTCCAATAAGCCGGAGGCGATCCGGATCCTGACGGAAAAGACAGCAGCGCATCCGGGAATTACCGTTGCAGCCCTGCCGTGTACGTATCCGCAGGGTGCGGAAAAGGTACTGATCTACAATACCCTGGGAAGGATCGTTATGGAAGGTCAGCTTCCGGCAGATCAGGGTGTGATCGTGATGAATGTATCCTCTGTGGCGTTTGTGAGCCGTTATCTGAAGACCGGTATGCCTATGATCACCCGTATGGTGACGGTGGACGGCGATGCCATCGGCAGCCGCTGTAATGTGATCGTACCCATTGGTACACCGGTGCAGAAGGTGCTGGAATTCGGACAGTGCGATATGGAAAAGGCGAAGAAGCTGCTCTACGGCGGACCTATGATGGGTGTGAGCATCGGAGACACGGAGGATCCGGTTCTCAAGGCAAACAATGCGATTCTGGCATTCAGTGAAGCCTTTGCCAAGAAGGGCGCACCGAAATCCTCGGCATGTATTCACTGCGGAAGATGTATTTCTGCATGTCCCCTGAATCTGATGCCGCCCGATATCTGCCGTGCCTATGCAAAGAAGGATACGGATGCGCTTGGTCAGCTGAAGGTAACGCTCTGCATGAACTGCGGATGCTGTACATATGTCTGTCCGGCGAAGCGTCCGGTTGCGGAAACCAACCAGTTTGCAAAAGCACTGGTGATGGCGTCTGCCAGGAAGTAAGAAAGGAGCTGTTGTAAAATGGGATTGCTTACTGTATCACCGTCACCTCACGTGCGGAGTGAGATGACAACGCAAAAAATAATGCTCATGGTGATCCTTGCGCTGGTTCCTGCTGTGATTGCAGGTACAGTCGTATTCGGACCCCGTGCGCTGGTGCTGATCGTGTTCTGCGCACTGGTCAGCATGATGACAGAACTCGTCTGTCGGAAACTCATGCAGAAGGAGAATACCATATCCGACGGCAGTGCGATGCTGACCGGCGTGCTGCTGGCGCTCAATCTCCCCGTAACACTGCCTTTGTGGCAGGCTGCAATCGGCTGTATCTTTGCGATTGCTGTTGTCAAGCAGCTGTTCGGAGGACTGGGCTGTAACTTTGCAAATCCCGCCATCACAGGACGTATCTTCCTGCTTCTGTCCGTAGGCAGCGATATGACCGCATGGGTGAAGCCCTTCTATTATCTGGATGCACCTGTGTTCGGTCTGTTTGAGACCTCCGGCAGCGAAGCACTGGATGGTCTGACCGGCGCAACACCGCTGGCGACCGGAGATGCAGGACTTCTGGAACTGTTCCTCGGCAATGTGGGCGGATCTCTCGGTGAGACTTCCGCGCTGGCACTGCTCATTGGCGGAATTTTCCTTATCGTTACAAAGATCATTTCTCCTGCGGCACCCATTGCTTACCTCGGCTCTCTGGGCGCACTGACCTTTGTATGGTCCCTCTGCACAGGCGGAGAGATGACCGATGCACTCTATGCGCTTCTCAGCGGCGGTGTGATCCTGGGCGCATTCTTCATGGCGACGGATTATGTCACCACACCCATCACCAATAAGGGTAAGATCATATTCGGAATCGGCTGCGGTATTCTCACCTTTGTCATCCGTGAGTTTGCAAGCATGCCGGAGGGCTGCTCCTTCTCCATCCTGCTGATGAACCTGCTGACGCCGTACATTGACCGTTTTACAATGACAAAGCCGGTAGGCGCAAAGACTCCGGAAAAGGAGGCTGCATAACATGGAAAAGAAAAATATGATTCTGCCGCCTGTTGTTCTGGCGGTCGTATGTGCGGTATGCTGCGGACTGCTTGCAGTTGTCAACAGCATCACCAAGGATAAGATTGCAGAAGCAGAGGCGGCTGCGGTCCAGGAAAGCCTGTCGGGTCTGCCGGATGCCGGCACCTTTGAGGCGATCACAGATTTCACGGCTCCTGAACTGGAAAAGGTACAGGCGACCGGTGTGTATGTGGATGAAAACGATCAGACAGCTGTACTCGTAACTGCGGACGGCTACAACAAGGGCGGCTTGCAGGTAGTAATCGGTCTGGATGCGGAAGGCGTTGTAACCGGTATCACCTTTGTCTCCGTTACAGAAACGCCGGGTCTTGGTACAAAGGTCCAGTCGAACCCCGAACTGCTGCTGGATTCCCTCATCGGACTCAGCGACAGCAGTGCTGTAGATGCAGCGGATGTCATCACCGGCGCAACCTATTCCTCAAACGGTATGAAAAATGCCGTAAAATGCGCCATGGAAACCTTTGCTCTGAATAAGGAGGCGATTCTGAAATGAGTCATCTGAATACCTTTACCAAGGGACTTCTCAAGGAAAATCCCGTATTTGTATCCCTGCTGGGTATGTGTCCCACGCTGGCAGTTACAACAGGCGCCTTCAATGGATTGGGCATGGGACTTTCCACCACCTTCGTTCTGATCTGCTCGAATCTGGTGATCTGCCTGCTGCGAAAGGCGATTCCCGCCCAGGTGAAGCTTCCCTGCTATATCGTAATCATTGCAACCTTTGTAACCCTGATCCAGTTCCTGTTGCACGGCTTTGTACCCGCACTGTATACAAGCCTGGGCGCATTCCTGGAACTGATCACTGTAAACTGTATCATTCTCGGCAGAGCGGAAATGTTCGCATGCAAGAACGGTCCTGCGGCATCTGTTCTCGACGGAGCAGGCATGGGCCTCGGCTTTACGCTGGCGCTGTTCTGCATGGGCAGTGTCCGTGAGATTCTGGGCTCCGGCACATGGCTGGGCATCGAGATCCCTGGTATGACCGGTCACACGATGTCCCTGTTTGTAATGCCCGCAGGCGGATTCTTCGTGCTGGGCATTCTGATCGCTGTTGTGTGTAAGCTCTCCAGCCGCAAGCCGCCCAAGAAGCTGGGCTGTGCAGGCTGTCCGAATGCATCTGCATGCAGTGCAAAATGTGAGGAGGCGCAGGCATGAATACACTGATTGGAATTATTATTGCTGCTGTACTGACCAACAACTTTGTTCTGTCCAAGTTCTACGGATGCTGTCCGTTTCTGGGTGTATCCAAGAAGATCGATTCCAGTATCGGCATGGGTGCAGCAGTTATCTTCGTTATGGTCTGCGCATCGCTGGTTACATACCCTATCTACTACTTCATTCTGGAGCCGCTGGAGCTGACTTATCTCAGAACGGTTGCGTTCATTCTGATTATCGCAGTTTTTGTACAGCTGCTGGAGATCGTCATCAAGAAGCTGATGCCGCCGCTCTATAAGACTCTGGGCGTCTATCTGCCGCTGATCACCACAAACTGTGCGGTGCTGGGTGTTACCATCATGAATATTGACGAAAGCTATACCTTCGGGTTTTCGGTTGCCAATGCGCTGTTTTCGGGTATCGGCTTTGCGCTGGCGATGCTGATCTTCTCCGGTGTACGTTCCCGTGTGGATGATGCAGACAGCGAAACACCGGAGATGTTCCGGGGTGTACCGGCAACACTGGTAGCAGCTGCCATCGTATCCATGAGTTTCCTGGGCTTCGGCGGTATGGGACAGTAAGGGAGGTAACGAAAATATGGAAAGCTATATTTACCCGATCGTCATTTTTATCGTCATGGGCGTTATTTTCGGCGTGCTTCTGACGGTTGTATCCAAGGTATTTGCTGTGAAGACTGACCCCCGTGCGGAGCAGATCACAGAAAGTCTGCCGGGTGCGAACTGCGGTGCCTGCGGCTATGCCGGCTGTGCAGATTATGCAGATGCCATTGTAAACAAGGGTGCTCCCATGAATGCCTGTCTGCCGGGCGGAGCTGCGTCTGCGTCTGCTATTGGTGAGATCATGGGTGCAGAGGTTGCCGCCTCTGAGAAGAAGCTTCCGGTGGTGCATTGCAGCGGTGACTGCAAGGCGACCCAGCCGAAGTTTGAATTTGACGGTGTACAGACCTGTGCATCTGCAAAGCGTTTCTACGGCGGTACAGGCTCCTGTATGCACGGATGTCTCGGTCTGGGAGACTGTGCAGCAGCCTGTGCGCAGAACTGTATCACCATCAAGGATGGTCTGGCTGCCATTTGTACAGAAGCATGCATCTCCTGCGGACTTTGCGCAAAGGCATGTCCCAATGGTCTGATCGAACTGCGTTCCGAGAAGAAAAAGGTAGACGTGCGCTGCTCCTCGAGAGATGTGGGTGCAGCGGCTGTAAAGGCATGCAAGAACTCCTGTATTGCGTGCAGCAAGTGCGTGAAGGCATGTAAATTCGAGGCGATCCGGATCGTGGATGCGCATGCTGTCATCGATTACAGCAAGTGCGTATCCTGCGGCCTGTGTGCGAAGGAGTGTCCGAGAGGATGCATCGTGAATCTCAGAAAGCCTGTGGTGAAAGCGGAAACTGCATAAATTTTTCAGTCAGGCAGCTTGCTCTGAAAAGTGCTGCCCAGCAGTTATGATACACAAAAAGCCCACGACTCAGCACGAGCCGTGGGCTTTCTTATTTGATTTGATGTTTACAGTACAACGCCGGTCTGCTCCAGCAGGGCACGGGCGGATACAACAGAATCCACACCTTTCTTGTTCTTGATGGGCGCAAATTCCTTCTCACGGACAACCTCAAATGCCAGGCAGGAATCCTGCATGTGGATCATATCCAGCACCAGAGTCTCAAACTTGTATGCATTGGGTTCTTCAGGATTTACCGGAACGCCGTTTTCATCGATGTGCGCAACCTTCTTGTGTGCCATGTGCAGCGGCATCTTCTTGCTCAGCGTCTCGATCAGCTTGTCTGTGCGGAACAGATAGTTCAGAATGACGCCGTAGTTGTAGGCAAGTCTGCCGTCTTCGTTGCGGCGTGTGATCATTTCCTCTGTCATCTCGTAATATTCCACGATGGAGGGCATGCCGTCCTCGAGGCAAAGTACACCCACACGCTCCTCCGGGTCAGCCTTTGCAACCACCTTACCGCCGCAGGTGCAGCCCGAATCGATCGTTGCTCCCACAAATACCGGGTCAGCCATGCGCTGGAGTACATTGTCTACTGCGAAAACATTCAGCCATTCGATTCCCTTTTCCTCTGCCAGTTTCAGCAGACCTGCACGGTTCATCGAGGAGAACCAGCCGCCGTTTCCGTTGGGAGACATGGCGATTCTATCAGGTGCTTCCAGCAGAATGCGGTTCTGCTCGTCAATCACAGGTGCCATCTCCTGTACAAAGAAGTGTACATATTCCTTGTCATAGCCGAAATAATCATGCTCCGCAATAAAGGCGCGTGTTTCTGCATCGTTGATCTCACTGGTCATGATCATCAGATGAACAGAAGCTCCCGCTTCCTTTGTCACGTCCATGAGGTTGTTGAACAGACACTGGAAAATATATAAATCACGGGTCTTGCCTACATTGTACATGCCCTTGGGATGCTCGAAGCCCAGACGGGAGCCCTGTCCGCCGGCCAGCAGAATACAGCCGACCTTTCCGCTGCGGATGGCATCCAGTCCGATCGAACGGAATTTCTCACTGCTCTGCGCAATTTCCTCCAGCGTCAGTGCGCCCAGAGGCTCAAAGCTGCCGCGTGTGCTGTTTTCTTCATCATGAAGCTGAGCCAGTACAGATAAATCCAGACGCTCGATCTGCGCCAGAAGCGCATCCTGCTGCTCTGCATTCAGCGTATCATAAAAACGGAGAAGATGCGGCTGGTTGTAAGACTGTAATTTGCTGATAGCTTCCTGCTTCGTCATAACATATCATCCTTTTCTGTAATCAATAATGTCATAGATAGATTGTGCGGCTGCTGTATTGCACGATGCTATAGTAATAATAATAGTATCGTATGAATACAGACATACCTATAGTGTATCTATTGTAACACAGTTCATCCGAAATTGCAAGCGAAATGCCAAAATATAAATATATAGCCAGTGAAAGGAAATGCAGAACTGACGCACTTGTATAGTTAACAAAAAATTTACACTTTTGAAGGCGGACAGGTATTGCCAAGGAGGGAAATGTGTGCTATAATATACAAGCGTGATTGCAATAGATATGCGTTGAAGCGAAAGGTTGCCGACGGTATGTCGGGTAATTTTCGTGGAGTATGTCCGATTTTAAACCGGGCGAATCAGGATATAAACACGGTCTGTGGGTATGGTTGTGCAGGGGTGCATTCTGCGCAATTGGTATGCTGTGTGATGCTGGCTCGGAAAACAAAATAGATGTTTTTCGAGTTTTTTGTATTATATGGCGTGGAACACCCGGCAACGTGTAAGAATCCTGCAGGAGAGATCCTGAGCCCCCAAATATCTGCTAAGGAGGCGAAAATAATGGCAGTCAACGAAAAGATCAGAATCAAGATCAAGGGTTATGAGCACGCAACTGTAGATGCAGCAGCAGCAAAGATTGTTGAGGCAGCAAAGAGAAGCGGTTCCAGAGTGTCTGGCCCGATTCCGCTCCCGACTGATAAGGAGATCATCACTGTACTGAGAGCAACTCACAAGTACAAGGATAGCCGTGAGCAGTTTGAGATCCGTACACACAAGAGACTGGTTGATGTGATCACACCGACACAGAAGACCACAGAGGCTCTGCAGAAGCTGGAAATTCCGGCAGGCGTAGACATCGTAATGGAACTCAAGTAAGCCGTTGAAAAAGGCGGCGCAGCATGAAGAAAAACATGCTGCCTCTGGTGTGAAAACACCGGTCATGTTGGCGGCAGGCCAACCAATAACCGTATGGTCAAGTTGATGAAAGGTCAACCTATAACCTAAAGGAGGAAAAA
>JAFURN010000046.1 GCA_017480865.1 Ruminococcus sp.
ATGGCAATTCGTAAGATTGTAAAGGAAGGAGATCCGGTTCTGCGCAGTGTGTGCAAGCCGGTTGAACAGTTTGACCAGAAGCTGCATATGCTGCTGGACGATATGCAGGAAACCCTGAAAAAGGCGGAGGGCGTTGGTCTGGCTGCACCGCAGGTCGGCTATTGCAGACGTCTGTTTATTATGGATCTGGGCGGCGACCAGATGATCGAGGCGATCAATCCGAAGATCATCAAGACAAGCGGCAAGCAGAAGGTGATGGAGGGATGTCTCTCCTGCCCGAGTAAGTGGGGCTATGTGGTGCGCCCGAAGAAGTGCCGGCTTCAGGCACAGAACCGCTACGGCGAATGGTATGAACTGGTTCTGACAGATCTGGGCGCGCAGTGTGCATGCCACGAGAATGATCACCTGGACGGTAAGCTGTTTGTAGATATCGTACAGGAATTTGTAAAGCCGGAGGATATGCAGTAAGAATGAAAATTGTATTTATGGGAACGCCTGATTTTGCGGTTCCGTGTCTGCGTGTGCTTGCAGAGAACGGTCACGAGGTCGCAGGCGTATTTACGCAGCCTGACAAGCCCAAGGGCAGAGGCTATAAGATGATCCCGACACCGGTAAAGGCTGCTGCACAGGAGTACGGAATCCCCGTATATCAGCCCCTTTCTCTGCGGAAGGGTGAGGATGCAGCTGCCGCGATGGAAACGCTGAAGGCTCTGGAGCCGGAACTGATCGTGGTAGTAGCGTATGGTCAGATCCTTCCGAAGGAGATCCTTGAACTTCCGAAGCATCACTGCATCAACATTCATGCCTCCCTGCTTCCGGCGTATCGTGGTGCGGCTCCCATTCAGTGGAGTGTACTGAACGGTGAGACAAAGACCGGTGTTACCTCTATGCTGATGGCAGAGGGGCTGGATACCGGTGATATGCTGCTCCGGGCAGAAACGGAGATCGATGGGGATGAAAGTGCAGACAGTCTTCATGATCGTCTGTCGGAGATGGGGGCAAAGGTTCTGCTGGATACCGTTGCTGCCATTGAAAACGGCACACTGAATCCCGAGCCGCAGGATGATGTGCTTTCTTCTTATGCATCCCGTATTACAAAGGAAATGTCACAGCTGGATTTTGCAAAGCCTGCGCAGGTGCTGCATAATACCATCCGCGGTATCACAGGCTTTACTGCGCTGGAGGGCAAGCGCCTGAAGATCTATGCTTCAAAGGTTGTGAAGCTCCATGGTGCAGATGCGCTGGAAAACGGTGCAGTTGCAGATGCAGAGCAGTTTACGGTCAAGTGCGGCGATGGCATGGGTCTGCGTCTGACAGAGATTCAGCCGGAGGGCAAGAAGCGTATGAAAACAGAGGATTATCTGCGGGGTAAGAAGCTGGAGGAAGGAACTATCCTGGGGCTGTAAAGGAGATTTTTGATTATGCCGATATACTATTATGAAACAAGCGGATTCTGGACAGGTCTTATGCCGATCATCATTGGTATGGTGATCTGTCTGATTGCCTCCTGGAATGTAAAGGCAACCTTTAAACGCTATTCTGATGTATATAATGCGAGAGGACTGACCGCTGCACAGGCGGCACGTCAGATTCTGGACAGCAATGGTCTGCATCATGTACCCATTGAACGTGTCAGCGGCAATCTGACGGACCACTATGACCCTCGTGCGAATGTAGTACGTCTGTCAGAGTCTGTTTATGATTCTGCGTCAGTGGCATCTCTGGGCGTTGCAGCCCATGAGTGCGGTCATGCCGTACAGCATGCTGTCGGCTATGCGCCGATCAAGATGAGAGAAGCCGTTCTTCCCTTGACAAATATCGGCTCTAATTTATGGTATATTATTTTTGTGATCGGTCTGGCATTGTCCAGTTCCGCCCTGGGAGCAGGTCTGGTCTGGGTGGGTATCATCCTGTTCTCTCTGGTCGTTCTGTTTCAGGTGATCACTCTGCCGGTGGAATTTAACGCAAGCCGCCGTGCACTGGATACCCTGGAGAACTATCATATTCTGGACGGCGAGGAACTGAATCAATCTGCTAAGGTGCTTCGGGCGGCGGCACTCACTTATGTGGCAGCGGTAGCCAACGCATTGCTTCAGCTGTTCCGTCTGCTGGCGATTGCAAACAGGAGGCGCCGATGAGTGCCCGCAGACTTGCAGTTACGCTGCTGGAACAGACTGAGCGGAACGAGGGCTATTCCAACCTGCTCCTTGACCATGCGCTGGAGGAATCCGGTCTGGATGCAAGGGACAAGCGTCTTTGTGCGGCTCTTTATTACGGTGTTCTGGAGCGGAAGCTGACACTCGATCATATTATTTCAAAATACAGCAAAAAGCCCCCCAGGAAGCTTGACGGAATCGTTTTGCAGATTCTCCGGACGGGACTGTATCAGCTGCTTTATATGCAGCAGATTCCTGATACAGCAGCAGTCAGCGAAAGCGTGAAGCTGACCAAAAAATGCAGAAAAGCAAGTGCATCCGGATTTGTCAATGCGGTGCTGCGGAGTTTTCTGCGGGATGAAAAGAAGATCGCCCTTCCGGAGGAACCGGATGCGCGTGTGTCAGTGCAGTATTCTGCCCCCTTATGGCTCGTGCAGATGCTTTTCAAGGATTATGGAGAAGAGGAAGCGATCTCTTTTCTCAGCGATGCATTGGATGCGGCGCCGCTTACCATCCGCCGGAATCCTCTTGTGATGACCGAGGAAAAGCTGCTTGCCGCCTTTGCAGAGGAGGGCATTGAAAAGCATCCGCTCATTCCGGATGCTTATACATTAAAAGGCGGAAATATCCGCAAAAATTCTGCCTTTGAACAGGGGGCGTTTCATGTGCAGGATGCAGCCTCTCAGCTGTGTGCAGCCGCACTGGATGCAAAGCCTGGTATGACCGTGCTGGATCTGTGTGCAGCACCGGGCGGCAAGACCTTTACCATTGCAGAATATATGGAGGGAACCGGCATGGTTTATGCCTTTGACCTCCAGCCCCAGAGAGCGGGACTCATTGAAAAGGGCGCAGAGCGTCTCCGGCTGAAAAATGTCCAGGCGCAGGCAGGTGATGCTTCTGTCTGGAATGAGATGCTTCCGAAGGCGGACCGTGTGCTTTGCGATGTGCCATGCTCCGGTATCGGTGTGATCCGCCGCAAGCCGGAAATCCGCTATAAGGACAGAACGCAGTTTGCAGATCTGCCTGGAATTCAGTATGCAATTTTAGAGAATGCTTCGGGTTATGTAAAGGAAGACGGCATTCTGCTGTATTCCACCTGTACGATTCTGAAGGAAGAAAATGAGCAGGTGGTGGAGCGTTTCCTGAACGCACATCCGGAGTTTGAGCCGGAACCCCTTCTGCCGCAGCTGCATGAAAAGCTTGCAGCACCGATGATGACCCTGCTGCCGTCTTTTGCGGGCAGTGATGGCTTCTTTATGGCGAAGCTCAGACGAAAGAAATAACGGAGGATATATGGAGCGGATCGATATTTTATCGCTCACCTATGAGGCGTTGGAGGAAGAGATTCTCCTGATGGGTGAGCCGAAATTCCGTGCAAAACAGATTTTTTCCTGGCTTCATGAGAAGCGTGTGACGGAATTCGGAGAGATGACTACGTTATCTTTACCATTTCGGGAACGTTTGGAGCGAAAGTTTTGTATAAATAGACTAAAAATTGTAAAAAGACTTGCATCTTCCATAGATGATACGGTAAAATACTTATATCAGCTTCCGGATGGGAATTACGTGGAAACTGTATGGATGGAATATCACCACGGTGTCAGCGTCTGTGTTTCCACTCAGGTGGGCTGCCGGATGGGATGTCAGTTCTGTGCCTCTGCCATTGCCGGCTTTGTACGTAACCTGACAGCAGGTGAGATCCTGCTTCAGATTTACGAGGCTGAGTGTGATATGGCACGGAAAATTGACAGCATTGTGCTTATGGGCATCGGTGAACCGCTGGATAATTATGACAATGTTCTGGCGTTTTTCCGGATCCTGTCGGACCCTAAGGGTACGGCAATGAGCCTGCGTCATGTGACTCTTTCCACATGCGGTATCGTACCGAAGATTCATCAGCTGGCGGAGGATACATCGGGTATAACGCTTTCTCTTTCTCTGCATAGTCCTACGGACGCACGGAGAAGCGAGATTATGCCAATTAACCGGAAATATAAAATTGCAGAGGTACTGGATGCCTGCCGGAGTTATATGCAGAAGACAGGACGGAGAGTTACCTTTGAATATGCAGTCATAGAGGGAATCAACAGCGCTGAGCAGGATGCTGCTGCTCTGGCAAAGCTTCTGCGGGGCATGCAGTGTCATGTGAATCTGATACCAGTAAACCCCATTGCGGAACGGAGTTTCCGGGCGAAGCGCAGAACTGCGGAGCAGTTTCAGAAGATACTTGCATCTCATGGAATCAATGCGACCGTCCGCCGCACCCTCGGCAGCGATATACAGGCTGCCTGCGGACAGCTGCGCAGAAATGCGCTGGATGAAGAGAATCGGAGGTGAAAGCGATGCAGTGTGCAGCTGCAACAGATATCGGATGTGTACGGGATGAAAACCAGGACCGTGTGTTTGTCCAGTCCTTTGGCAGCGGCATTCTGGCTGCTGTTTTTGACGGAATGGGCGGTGAACGCGCCGGACAGGAGGCAAGCCGTATTGCTGAAGAGGAATTCCTGACACATTTTAAAAAGGCATATCGTGCAAGTATGGACCCCCATGCCCTGCGGAATCTGATGATATCATCTGTATCCGCGGCGAATTCGGTGATCTATACCAGTGCACGGATGAATTATAAAAACTTCGGTATGGGTACGACCTGCGTTGCTGCCTTTGTGGATGAACATGGAATTTCCGTAGTAAATGTAGGTGACAGCCGTGCGTATTATTATGCAGGCGGAATCATGAAGCAGATCACAACGGACCATACCGTGGTGAATATGCTGCTGGAGCACGGCAGAATTTCACCGGGGGAAATTGCGACCCATCCTCAGCGGCATATGCTGACCCGTGCGGTTGGTGTGGAACGAACCGTCCGTCCGGATTATTTTCGGGTCGAACGGAGAGATGAGCAGTTTCATCTGCTTCTGTGTTCGGATGGCTTGTCCGGATACTGCGGGAATGTGGAACTTGCCCATGTTCTGGAACACCAGCAGGATGTACAGGAGCATGTGGATCAGCTGATTCAGATGGCACTGGATAAGGGCGGACGGGACAACGTCTCTGTGGCTCTGGTATCGGAACCGTAAAAGAGTAGGAGGGTATATATGGATAAATTTATCGGCAGCCGTCTGGATGGACGCTATGAGATCACCGAACTCATCGGCGAAGGCGGTATGGCAGAAGTATATAAGGCACATGATGTGCTGGATAATAAGGTGGTTGCAGTCAAGATCCTCAAGGCGCAGTTTGCCGGCAATGAGGAATTCCTGCGCCGCTTCCGCAATGAATCGAAGGCGATTTCTGTGCTGTCTCATCCGAATATCGTAAAGGTGTACGATATGTGCTTTTCGGAAAAGCTTCAGTATATTGTCATGGAGTACATTGACGGGATCACGCTCAAGGACTATATCGACAGTGAGCGTGTTCTGAACTGGAAGGATGCTGTGCATTTCATCATCCAGATTCTTCGTGCATTGCAGAATGCGCACAATCGCGGCATTGTACATCGTGATATCAAGCCGCAGAACATTATGCTTCTGACGGATGGTACCATCAAGGTCATGGATTTTGGTATTGCTAAATTTGCCAGAGAGGAAAGTATGACAGCAACGGACCAGGCAATTGGTACGGTGCATTATATCAGCCCGGAGCAGGCAAGAGGTGATGTCACGGACGAAAAGAGTGATATCTATTCCGTGGGCGTTATGTTCTATGAAATGCTCACCGGACAGAAGCCCTTTGATACCGACAGCCCCATTTCCATTGCAGTTATGCACATCCGGAATGTGGCGCAGCGTCCCCGTGATATCAATCCGAATATTCCTTCAGGTCTTGAAGAGATCATCATGCATGCTATGGAGAAGGACGCTGAAGTCCGTTACCAGACAGCAACCGATATGATTCATGATATTGAGGCATTCAAGAATAATAACCAGATCGTGTTTGGTTATTATCGTATGCCGGCACAGCAGCAGTCCCGTCAGTATACAGCTGCGCCGCCCCGTGAGCAGGTACAGCCTGACTACCGGAATCAGCAGCAGCCGGAGTATTATGACAACGGGGAATACGACACCGAGGAGGATGAGGAGTGGTACGGTTATGAGGAAGAGCCTGCACGGCAGAAGTCTATGCTGGTTCCGATCCTTACATCCGTGACCATTGTTGTTGTTGTGATCTGTGCGGTAATTGTTGTGGCAATTATTGCTGGCGCATGGCGTCCGGGCAGTGAAAAACTCACTACGATCCCGGATCTAGTTGGTATGCCGTATGAAGATGCTGTGGAGATTTATGAAGACAGCCTTGTGCTGAATGTGGAAAAGGAAGCTTACAATGATAAATACGCAGAGGGCATGATCTACGACCAGAGTATTGCTGCGGGTCAGGAGATTCAGCAGGATGCGGATGGCAAGGTGCGTGTTGCTATTGCAGTAAGCCAGGGTACACAGAAGCATGTAATTCCGGAACTGACCAATGTTCCGGAAAGCGAAGCAATTGAGCAGCTGGATGCAATGGGCTTTACCGTGCGCAAGGTATCTGAGGAAAGCACCATGGAAGCAGGCATTGAAAAGGGTATGGTGATCCGTACAGAGCCGAAGGCTGGAACAGAAGCCGAAGCGGGTCAGACCATCGTTCTGTATGTCAGCGCTGGTATTGCAGTGGATGAAGTTACCGTTCCGGAACTGGTCGGCAAGACCTTGGAAGAGGTGGAGATCGAGGCTGCACATCTGAACCTGAAGCTTGTTGTAGAAGAAGTGGAATCCGCAGAGCCGGAGGGAACTATTCTGGAGCAGGATATTGAGGCGGGCGAAATCGTTGTTTCCGGAAAGGAGATCCATGTCAAGGTCAGCACAGGTGTTGCTCCGGAGGGCGAAGTAACCTTTGGTCTGTATCTGCCGTCCATTGCAACAGGACGCTATACACTGGACTTCTCTATTGACGGCGAAATCGTGGAATCCTATGCTTTTGTAACAGAAAGTACAGACGGTATGGTTGTTGTTACACTGAAGGAAAGAGGCACAAAGACTGTAGTGGTATCCATTACAGGCACACAGTCCGGACTCACATCCCGCCTGGGTACGTATACCTTTGACTTTACTGCAGGCGGATTTACAGCACAGTCTGAGAACATTGATGCCGGATTCGAGGCAGTTACCATTATGCCGACAACAGAGGCACCGCCTGTAGAAACGCAGATCGTAACCGTGACAGAGATCGTTCCGGTAGAACCAGAACAGCCGGTCGTATAAAGAGGTAAAAGGATGAAGCAAGCTGACACAGAAATGGTGCAGCAGGGCAGAATTTTATCATGTGTAGGAGGACTCTATACGGTAGAGTCCTCCTCTGGTATATCTGCCTGCAAGGCACGAGGTGTATTTCGGAAACAGGGCATTACGCCCTATGCAGGGGATCTGGTGACGTTTTCAGACGGTGTAATACAGGATGTGCTTCCCCGGAAAAACAGTATCATAAGACCGCCCCTTGCCAATCTGGACCAGATTTTATTTGTGGTATCTATGTGCAAGCCGGTTCCCAACTATCAGCTGCTGGATAAGTTCATCGCAGTCGCACGGTTCAAGGGCATTGCACCGGTGCTGGTGCTGACAAAGGTGGATCTGCAGTCGGATGCGGAGATCCGCAGGGTGTATGCGGGCGCAGAACTTCCCATTCTTTCCGTGGATTATGAAAAGGCAGAAACCATTGATGCGGTTGCTGCACTTCTGAAAGGAAAAATCAGTGCATTTACCGGAAATTCCGGTGTTGGAAAATCTACGCTGCTCAATCACATTGCACCGGATCTGCAGCTGTCTGTCGGGGAGGTCAGTGAAAAGCTGGGCAGAGGACGTCATACCACCCGTCAGGCGACTCTGTATCCCATTCTGGGGGGGTATATTGCGGATACCCCTGGATTTTCTACATTTGAAACGGAGCAGTATGCGATCATCCGCAAGGAGGAACTGGCTGACTGCTTTCCGGAATTTGCTGCCTTTTCCGGCGCCTGTCGCTTTGCGGACTGTGCGCATATCTGTGAAAAGGGCTGTGCGGTTCTGGATGCCGTAAAGGGCGGTCAGATTGAAAAGAGCCGGCATGCCTCCTATACCGTGATGTATGAGGAAGCAAAGCAGCGGAAGGAATGGGAAAAGTGAACGCTCCGTGTGTGATTTTTGCCGGCGGCGAGATCCGTACGGATACAGTGTGCATTCCGGAGGACGCTTATCTCATCTGCGCTGACAGAGGCGTACTCGCAGCCCAGCAGCTGGGACTGGTGCCGGATCATATTGTAGGAGATTTTGATTCGCTCGGATATATTCCGCAGTATGAGGGCGCGGATATCCATCCGGTGCAGAAGGATGATACAGATACGATGCTTGCTGTGAAGCATGTCTGCGAAAAAGGCTTTTCTGAGGTTTTCATTTACGGCGCACTGGGAGGACGGCTTGATCATACCATTGCCAACCTGCAGGCACTGCGCTACCTTGCGGAACGTGGGATCACAGGAACGCTTCTGGATGAAAATAATCGTGTGACCATGCAGAAGGGTGATTCCGTCCGGCGGTATCGGAGATGCGAGGGCTGGTATTTTTCCTTGCTTTCCTTTTCAGAAGCCTGCACCGGTGTAAGTGTGGCCGGTGCGGAGTATCCCCTGCATGCAGCGGTTCTGACGCAGGGATTTCCTCTGGGTGTGAGCAACCATATTACAGCAGATTACGCAGAGGTTTCTTTGCAGACGGGCTACCTTCTTGTAATGGAATCCAGAGATTTCTGAACCAAATTCCTTCCAAGGGAATATAATGGGTTGAAGGAAATACACCTATGACAGCGCTGACTGATTGTCAGCCGGGGAGGGAATGCAGATGAAAATCGTTGTGGTCAAAAGTCCGAAGCTGCTTGCCGGATTGTTTCGGGTGATTTTTAAAATGAAACGGGAACCCGTAGAAGGCGTATAACATAAGGGAGGGACTGTTGTGTCATGCAGCAGTCCCTTTTCGCATAAGCTGAATTACGGAGGTGATGCTTTATGGAGGAGCCGATCAAACAGGAGGAAACCAGAAACGAAGAACCGCTTTTTCCGGATGCCCTTGTACCGCAGAATACCGAAACGATCTATATCGACCGGAAGGCGCCGCACCGCACAAAGAATCGTTCCGATGATGTCATGATGACGCAGTGCATTTTCTGTATGATCCTTGTTTTGTCCATATTCGGACTGCACTGGATCAGTGCTGATTTTCAGGAAGCACTGCTTGCACTTTATGAGGAAAAGGTCAGCGCACCGGCAGAGCCGTTTCTTGCACATATAACAGAAGCCGCAGAGCAGTGGTTCAAGCGATGATATGCTTTCGATTCCATGGCGTTTCCCTCTGCTTCGGATTCAGCTTCTTTGCAGCGGTGAGCCTCCTCTGTACCATAAGCCCGGGGGCATATCTCATCGCTTCTGCCGGGGCGGTTTTTTTGCATGAGTTTTCCCATCTGCTGATGATGATCTTCCTGAAGCAAAGGCTGCACCGAATTATCTTCCATGGCTGCGGCATCCGGATCTGTCCGGTGAGTGTGCTGTGCAGCTACCAGAGGGAAATTGCCGTGCTCCTTGCAGGACCTGTGTGTAATCTTCTTATCTGGGGACTTCTTTTCTGTCTGAAGAGAGAAAGCGCGTTTGCTGAGGCAAATCTTATGCTGGGGCTTGTGAATCTCATGCCGTTTCGCCATATGGACGGGGGAGCTGCTTTGCGCTGTATTTTCAGCCTTTCTCCATGGGAGCCGCACCGCTGCGAGGGCGTTCTGACGATCATTGCTTGTGCGGTGCTGGTGCTGCTTATGGCAGGTGCCTGGATTCTGGGCGTGGAGAATTTTACATATTATGCACTGTGCATCTATCTTTTCTTCGCAGAAATTTTTCGATAGCGGTTGATTCTTTCTCAAAATTGTAGTACAATAAAGGATAAGAAATATAGGAAGGGATTGAGTATCATCAGTATTCTTTCAAAAATTGAACCGCTGCTGCTTCAGGTACAGAAGCCGTCCCAGTATATCGGCGGCGAGGTAGGCAGCATTGTTAAGGATAAGGAAAAAATCGACGTGCGCTTTGCATTCTGTTTTCCCGATACCTATGAGATCGGCATGTCCCATCTGGGCATGAAGATTCTCTATGGTCTGACCAATCAGCGTGAAAACTTCTGGTGTGAGCGTGTGTTTGCACCGGATACCGATTTTGAGCAGCTTATGCGGGAAAACGATATTCCGCTGTATGCGCTGGAAAGCCTGGAGCCTGTCCGTGATTTCGATCTGATCGGCTTCACACTGCAATATGAGCTTGCCTATACCAACATTCTCAATATGCTGGACCTGGCAGGTATTCCTCTCTGCGCAAAGGACAGAGGAGAATCTATGGCGCAGATGGTCTGTGCGGGCGGTCCATGCGTATGCAATCCGGAGCCGATTGCGGATTTCTTCGACTTTTTCATCCTGGGTGAGGGCGAAGAGGTCAATCTGGAAGTCATGGATCTTTATGCTGCGATGAAAAAGAAAGGGGCGACCCGCCGGGAGTTCCTTCTGGAGGCTGCAAAAATAGAGGGCATCTATGTACCCTCCCTGTATGATGTCACCTACAACGGGGACGGAACCATTTCTGCGGTCTGTCCCAAGGAGGGCGCTCCGAAAACGGTGCGCAAGCGGATCATCCGGGATATTGACAAGGTATATTATCCGGAAACCTTTATTGTACCTTTTACGGAAATTGTCCATGACCGTTCGGTCGTGGAGGTCCTGCGCGGCTGCATCCGCGGCTGCCGCTTCTGTCAGGCTGGCTTTATTTACCGTCCCTTCCGTGAGAAGGAGCCGGATACCATCTGTAAGCAGGCACAGGATCTGTGCAGAAATACCGGCTATGAGGACTTGTCCCTGTCGTCCCTGAGTACCAGTGACCACAGCAAGATCGACGAGATGCTCACAAAGCTTCTGGATATCACCGAGGAAAAGCGTGTGAGCATGTCTCTGCCGTCTCTGCGTGTGGACAACTTCTCCGATACACTCATGGAGAAGATCAAGCGTATCCGCAAGAGCGGTCTGACCTTTGCGCCGGAGGCAGGTACCCAGCGGCTTCGTGATGTCATCAATAAGAATGTATCCGAAGAGGAAATCATGAATACCGCACAGATCGCCTTTTCCGGCGGATACTTTAATGTAAAGCTGTATTTCATGATGGGTCTTCCTACTGAAACAGATGCGGATATTGCCGGTATTGAAGAGACAGCG
>JAFURN010000047.1 GCA_017480865.1 Ruminococcus sp.
TTCTTGCACTTCGTGCTTCTCTCCTGCTATGTTTCAAATTCCGCATATTTTCTTTGCTTTGTACTGTAACAAGGCTTCCTTGTTACGGTTTCACTGTATGGGAAAGTATTTTTGAATGCGGAATTTGGTTTGTTTGTTCGGTGAAAAAGCACATAATTTAAAAGCCAGGTGTTTCGCTCTCTGCGGAGAGCGACCAGGGCTGCCCGCCCTGGACCCGGCAAGCTGGCGCCAGCTTGACCGCCTTTCTGCCTTCGGCAGTTCACCCGCTAAACTACAATTTTCCCAACGATTCGAATAGAACCCAAAAAACAAAGGAGAACCATTATGCTCAAAAAAATTCTCTCTCCCGAAACCTGCGCCCAGTGCCGGCTGTGCTGTCAGTTCGATGCGACCGACATCTGGGAGCTGCCCGTCCTTCCGCCGGAAACCTTAGCCGCTGTGCAGAAGCTTCGTCCCGATACTGCCTTCATTTCGTCAGGAGATGAACACACCTTTGCATCACCTGCGCTCAGCGGTGAGGAGTTGTTCGCCTGTCCCGTCCTGACGGAGTGCGGCTGCGGACTTTCCTCTGCGGATAAGCCTTTTGACTGCAAGATCTGGCCTTTCCGTCTGATGAGACATACAGACGGTTCGTGTGTGATTGCTGTTTCTGAACTCTGCAAGGGCGTTGCGCATCTTTCTGATGATGCCCTCCGGCAGTTTCTTACAGAGGAAGGTCTTGCTGATCTGTGCTTTGCCTATGCCAGGAGCCATCCAGCCCATATAAAGCCGCTCATGGACGGCTACCGCATTCTCCTGTAGGATTTTCAGCAGAGGTATCGGGGTTGATCATTTGAACTGCTGAAGGCAGCCCGATCACTTGCAATTCCCCCCAGCACTCCAAATAGAACAAAATGCAAAAAAGCTGCTGCACAAAATGTACAACAGCCCTGTATTTTCATCATAATCTTAAAAAGATACCGGAGCAAGCCCCGGTTTCAAAAAAATAAATAGAACAAAAGAAAGGAGACAACAAAACGGGTGATAATAATTCAATATTCGCATATGGATTACTTTCACCACTCTCATTATACACCATTTCAAGTCTTTCGTCAAGCCCTTTCCGAAAAAAACCAGACAGCACGGAATTTTTATACAATTTGTACAGAGTTCCAAACAGACACAATACCAGAGATTTCCGCATTTCCCATGTGCATAGCCCTGTGGAAAATGTGCCATACTATGACTGCAAGACAGAAACCAAGCTGCGAAAGAGGTGAAAAAAATGTGGGATAAGCTTGCTCTGATTCTGCTGATCATCGGCGGTGTCAACTGGGGATTGGTCGGTATCTTCGAATTCGACCTGGTGTCCTGGCTGTTCGGAGGAACAACCTCCATTCTCAGCCGTGCTGTGTATATCCTTGTGGCAATCAGCGCAGTCTGGTGCATCTCCCTGCTGTTCCGGCAGGAAGCCGTTGCTACCGAGCGTGAATAGCAAAATCGCCCCTTCCATCCGGAAGGGGAATTTTTCTGCCTTTTCTGCATATAGATGGAGGGAACGGACAACAGCGTCCTACTCTTTTGCAGGAGGTATCTTTCCTTATGAAAACACCTGAGGATTATCGCAGAGAAATGATGCAGATGTACGAACGCTCCCGGCAGCGAACAGAGACTGCCGCTGCACCGTCACCGGCACCTCAGCCCGAACCGGCTCCAAGACCTCAGCCGGAACCCCCAAGACCACCTATGCCGCAAATGCCGGAGCCGCAGCAGCCTGTACCTCAGCCCGAACCGGTTCCAAGACCTCAGCCGGAACCCCAAAGACCACCTATGCCGCAAATGCCGGAGCCGCAGCAGCCTGTACCTCAGCCCGAACCGGTTCCAAGACCTCAGCCGGAACCCCCAAGACCACCTATGCCCCAGATGCCGGAGCCGCAGCAGCCTGTACCTCAGCCCGAACCCGTACCAGGACCCGGGGAAAGCTCCTTCGGCTGGCTGAAAATCACAACACGCTCCGCAGACAGCGCCTATCCCATCCCGGAGGTATCGGTTATGATCCTGCGGCAGGATGGTATGGAGACGCACCTGCTCTACTCACTGCTGACAAATGAAAGCGGCGAAACACCTCCGGTCCGTCTGCCTGCACCGCCTATAGGAAATCCCCAGACCCAGCCCTACAGTACCTATCTGGTTCGTGCGTACCGTCCCGGCTATGCACGGATGGAAAGCGACAATGTACCGGTTTTCCCGGGGATCACCTCTATTCAGCAATTTGACATGCGCCCCCTTCCCACCGGCAGCAACGGCTATGAGCCTACCATCATCAACCAGAATCCCGAACCGACCTTTTAACTGCTGAGGAGGTGACTCTATGCCAACCGGTGAGCCCTATATCCCCGAAACTATAACGGTACATCTGGGCAGACCCGATCAGCCTGCCGAAAATGTCACCGTGTCCTTTCCGGATTACGTTAAAAATGTGGCATCCAGTGAGATCTATCCCACATGGCCTGAGGCGTCCCTCCGTGCCAATATCTATGCCATCGTCAGCTTTGCCCTCAACCGCATTTATACAGAATGGTACCGCTCCCGCGGCTATGATTTTGATATTACAGACAACACCCAGTTCGATCAGAAGTACATTCACGGACGACAGGTCTTCGAAAATGTCTCCCGTATCGCGGATGAGATCTTTGATGACTATGTGCGCCGTCAGGGCAGTGTAGAGCCTCTGTTTACAGCATTCTGCAACGGCACCACCGCTACCTGCGACGGACTTTCACAGTGGGGGACCGTTTCTCTTGCGGAGGAAGGCTTTGTCCCCTACGAGATCCTTACCTATTATTACGGCGATGACATCGATATTGTGCGGAATGCCCCCATCCGCACCTATACACCTTCCTATCCGGGGTTTCCCATTTCGCTGGGCTTTGTGGGAAATGAGACACGCAACATCCAGGTACAGCTGAACCGCATTTCCCGCAATTACCCTGCCATCCCCAAAATTGCTGATGTCAGCGGCGATTTTGACTATGCAACAGAGGATGCCGTCCGCACCTTTCAGGAGATCTTCAATCTGGAACCGACCGGTGTGGTCGATAAGGCAACCTGGAACAAGATCGCCTATATCTATACCAGTGTAAAGCGCCTGGCAGAACTGAACTCCGAGGGAGTCCGTGCGGAGGAGGCTGCCCAGCAATTTACAGAGAATCTCCGTGTAGGGATGCAGAATCAGCAGGTCCGGAATCTGCAATATTATCTGTCTGTCATCGGGGCGTATTATGCTGCTGTACAGCCTGTCCCGATTACAGGCTATTTCGGTGCGGAAACAGAAGCCTCCGTAAAATCCTTTCAGCAGGTGTTCGGTCTGCCGCAGACCGGAGTCGTGGACAGAGCCACTGCCAATGATATTTACCGTGCCTATTTCGGTATCATCGAATCCCTTCCGCCCCCCGACCCGGAGGAAGGAAATGTGGTGCTGTTTCCTGGTGTTGTTCTGCGGGAAGGCTCCTCAGGTGAATATGTACGGATCCTGCAGACCTATCTCAGCTACATCCACGAAACCTACCCGGAAATCGGTGCCATGAATACAACCGGCTATTTCGGACCGCTGACAAAGGCATCTGTTATGGCATTTCAGCGGATGTATGGCCTGCCCGAAAACGGCGTAGTCGGCTCCACTGTATGGGATGCGATCACAGAACTGTATTCCGACCTGCGCTTCGGTATGGATAAGCGGCCCTATCAGGCACCGGGGTATACCATTACCTGATCGGCGGCAAATTGGAAAGGAGTTATTTTATGGCATACACCCCCCAGCAAAGGAAAGAACACATCCGGGAGCTGCAGCGGATGCTGTATGCAATTTCCTTTTATGATGAAGAAATACCAAGAGTTGTCCCGGACGGAATCTATGGCAGGGAAACTGCAATGGCTGTAAGAGCCTTTCAGCAGAAGAACAACCTGCGCCCCACCGGAGAGACAAACCGGGCAACATGGGATGCCATCGTGCAGGTATATCTGGAAAATATTGCACGGCAGGCAAGGATCATTGACGCCTATCCGCAGGGCGTAAAGCACATTACCGCCGGGGATGAAGGATTTGTCGTTTACATCATACAGGCAATGCTCAATCTCCTCAATGTGACCTTTGACAATTTCGGAGCTGTTCCCCTGACCGGCCGCTACGATACGGAAACCATCCAGGCAGTCAAGGATTTCCAGCGGCGCAGCGGTCAGAATCAGACCGGTCATACAGACCCCGCTACCTGGAACCTGCTGGTAGCCACCACACAGCACACAAGCTGAGTAAGCCCTCTTGCGCCGCTTTTCTGAAAAGCGGCGTAAAAAATATTCTCCCGTGTCCGCACACAGCGAACACACGTATTCAGCAAAAATACAGGATAATGTCAGCGAATTTCGTCAGAATTCACAGTTGATTTTTTCCTGAAAATCGAATATACTAATATATAGTGTGGCTATACGCCAAAATATCGAATTTTGCTGAAAGGAGTCGGGAGATTTTTCTCCCGTGTACAATACTATGAGCCTGAAAGTTGTGAAATTCGGCGGAAGCAGCCTTGCGGATGCCGGTCAGATGAAAAAAGCTGCTGATATCATCCGTGCGGATGCAGACCGCCGCTATGTGGTACCCTCCGCACCGGGCAAGCGCTTCTCTGCGGATACCAAGGTGACTGATCTGCTGTACCGATGCTATGATCTGGCAGAAAAGGGAGAAAATTTCTCTGCGGTCCTGGAGGAGATCCAGTCCCGTTACAATGAAATTATTTCCGGACTGGGCGTAGATTTCTCCATCGATGCTGATATCCGGGAAATCGAAGAGAATTTCCGCAAGCGCGCCGGCAGAGATTATGCTGCAAGCCGCGGCGAATATCTGAACGGTAAGGTATTTGCTGCATATCTGGGCTTCCAGTTCGTGGACGCTGCTGAAGTCATCTTCTTCCGTGAGGACGGCTCTCTGAATCAGGAAAAGACCTCCGAATCCCTCCGCAAGGCATTAGACGGCGTAGCATATGCTGTCATTCCGGGCTTCTACGGATGCGGTGCCGACGGCTATGTACGCACCTTCTCCAGAGGCGGCTCTGATGTGACCGGCTCCATCGTTGCCGGTGCAGTCCGTGCAAATCTCTATGAAAACTGGACAGACGTTTCCGGCTTCCTGGTAGCTGACCCGAGAATCATTGACAAGCCGGCACCGATCCGCACCATCACTTATACCGAACTGCGAGAGCTTTCCTACATGGGCGCATCTGTACTCCACGAGGAAGCGATCTTCCCGGTTCGTTCTGCTGGTATTCCGATCAACATCCGAAACACAAACGACCCGTCTGCTCCTGGTACTATGATCGTACCGGAAAGCCACGATGAGGAGGTCAGCGCATATACCATCACCGGTCTCGCCGGCAAGAAGAATTTCATGGCGATCAATCTGCACAAGGACAGAATGAACAGCCAGATCGGTTTCTGCCGTGACGTGCTGGATGTACTGGCAGAAAACGGCGTTTGTATTGAGCATATGCCCTCCAGCATTGACTCTATGACCGTCATCATCGACCATGCCCAGATCGCAGGCAAGGAAGACGAGATCATGACCCAGATCCGTAAGAGAGTCAATCCCGATGACCTGTACCTGGAGGACGGCATTGCACTGGTTGCTGTCGTTGGCCGCGGTATGTGCAGAACGCGCGGTGTTGCAGCCCGTATTTTTGCAGCACTGGCACATGCAAGAATCAATGTCAAGATGATCGATCAGGGTTCCAGCGAGCTGAATGTTATTGTCGGCGTGAATGAAGAGGACTTCGAACAGGCGATCCGCTGCATTTATGATATGTTTGTCAATGCAGCAGAGGTAAGCAGATAAGAAAATTTTCAGAACAGATATGCAATCAACGGGCTTCTGCAATCAGTAAATTGGTTCTGTTCCGATTGTTGGGGTAAATTGTAATTGATATGTAGGGGCGACCATTGGTCGCCCGCATCAATACAAATTACCCCAAGATTCAGAATAGAACCAGTAAATTGCAAAGCCCGTTTGTGTTTATCCGATCTGACACAGGAGGAATTTCAGATGAATCAGCAGAATGGATTTCAATTTAAAAATAACAATCAGAATAATGCTGTCGGAATACTTATGATCGTTCTGGGCAGTGTAATGGGCGTATCTATCCTGGGCGCAGGCATCAGCACCATCAGAACCAGTCCTCTGATCGGTCTGCTGGTAATTCTTTCCGGAATTGCCTGCATTGGTCTTTTTATATGGTTCGGCTGCCAGGGGATCAAGAAGAGCCAGGAAACTGACAGACGGCTGAAAAATGCGATGGCAAGGTACAGCATGGCAGCGATTCAGCAGGAGATCAGCCGATTCACTGTTGCGTCCTATGTAAATCCGTTCAACCTTGGAACGGTATACTTTACGGAAAGATTTATTATCAGCAGCAGCGAAGGCGTGTTTGCCTACAGTGAGATTGCGTCGATATCCGCCTATAAGAGTACAAGCAAGTACGGAATCACAGATAATTACATGCGTCTGAAGCTGCACAGCGGTGAACTGGTTGTCATATGCCAGAACCGGGGCGCAGATCCTGCTCTGAGGGCACAGCTGATCGGATTTGTCAATCTGTGCGTGCAGAAGAACCCTGCCATTCAGGCGGATGTAAAGGAGCTTCTGTAATTCGCTTTTTAAGGCGATGTCATCCGTTGAAAGTGATTGTAAAAGCCTCCCCATCGTAAAGATGATCGATCAGGGTTCCAGTGAGCTGAACGTTATTGTCGGCGTGAATGAAGAGGACTTTGAACAGGCGATCCGCTGCATTTATGATATGTTTGTCAATGCGGTGGAAGCCAAGTAACATCCGGATATAAAAAAGAGGCTGCTGCAAATTTTATCTTGCAGCAGCCTCTTTTTGCGCATTTTTACAGTTTGATTCGAATGGATGGGGGAATGAAACCGGATTCCCATCAGGCAGCTGTGTCCACAGCGGGCGACCAATGGTCGCCCCTACAGGATTCCGCGATTTATACACCCCAGTTTTTGAAATAAAACCATTTTTACAGTTCGATCTGCTTACCGAGAAACTGGGACGCCGCCTGAATCAGCGTGCGCTGGCTTTCACTGAGCTGTGTGCCGTTTCCATTTTCCAGAAAAGCAACCGCACCGGTAACATCGCCGGCGGAAATAATCGGCAGGCAGGCAACTGCACCCTTATCCACGCCCTCTGCCGGAATGAAGGATACATCCCTGCCGTCAGAGAAATACTGCCTGCGGTTCTCCATCAGTTCCTCCAGTTCCGGAGAAACTCTCCGTGCGTTCCATTCCTTCTTTGCTGCACCGGAAATAGAAACCACATGGTCACGGTCAAAGACCGCAACCGGACAGCCGGAAAGCTTGTGCATGATATCTGCAACCTGGGCTGCGTTTTCACTGATTTCGCCGATGGGGGAATATTTCTTGAAAATGACTTCGCCGTCATTGCTTGTATAGATTTCGAGGGGATCTCCCTCACGGATTCTCATAGTTCTGCGGATCTCCTTCGGAATTACCACACGACCAAGGTCGTCAATCCGTCTTACGATTCCAGTGGCTTTCATAACTT
The DNA here is from genome assembly GCA_017480865.1 of Ruminococcus sp. Taxonomy (GTDB): domain Bacteria; phylum Bacillota; class Clostridia; order Oscillospirales; family Ruminococcaceae; genus Ruminococcus_C. Next base: position 7,593 of record JAFURN010000047.1, read on the forward strand.
TTACCTCCGTAATTTTCGGTTTGTGGCAATAGTATTTGCATGCCTTGTCGGTTTATGCGTAAAAAATAATGAAATTCAA
>JAFURN010000048.1 GCA_017480865.1 Ruminococcus sp.
AGGGTTGGGCATCCTGTAACTGCCCCCACCCCAACCCCTCCCCGAGGGGAGGGGCTATATTGCGAGGGTACTGCGTACCCTCCACCCGCCAAAGGGTAAAGCCCTTTGAACCTGTTGAAGTTTTTCGACAGACTGAGAGCTTGCCGCATCGGGCAAGCTCTCGTTTTGATATGCTCCGCCTCAGCTGAATGACGGCGGTCTGACATCTGTTTTCGGGAATGTTGTATCCGCAGGCGATGGCTCGGACATGCTGAAATACATCTTTGCCGCCCTTGTCGTGCCGAAATCACGGTTGGAGCCGCTGTTCTGCACCTTGTTGAATGCTTCACGGAACATGGCGTTGTGTGCTTCCTCACGGTTCAGCAGAAAGTCAATGGTTTCCCGCACCTTTTTATCCCCGATCTGACGGTAGAGGTACTCATACACCACTTTCGCTCTCTGCTCGGATGCGATATTGGAAAGCAGATCGGCACAGAGATCGCCAGTCACACTGACATAATCTCCCGTCCATGAATAGCCGGAAGCATTGATCAGACCGGGATTCAGTCCCATCAGCACATGTGTCTGGATTTCGCCTGCCGGTACTGCGGCAGCATCGACATCATGACCATTGAGCAGGCTGATGGTCTGGGCGATCATCTCCATATGACCAAGCTCTTCAGCGGCGATATCAAGGAATAAGTCCTTGATTTCAGGATCCTTGATGCGGAAACTCTGGGACATATACTGCATAGCGGCTTTCAGCTCTCCGTTTGCTCCGCCGAGCTGCTCCTGCAGAAGTGCGGCATACTGCGGATTCGGCTTCTCGACCGCTACCGGATGGAACAGCATTTTTTCGTGTTTGAACATAGAATCAACCTCCTTTTCGGGATTAGTATTTCCGTTCATCGGAGGGTTATTCTCACGATCAGTTGATTTTCAGAAGCTCATGCTTCATCATCGAAAGATCAAATGCATCCAGTCCGTCATCTTTGCAAAGATCAGCAGCCTCCCAGTTTGCAAGCTTTGTATCCGGCACAGCAAGCAGCCATTTCTGGAGTGCAACCGCATCATTGAATCCACCGATTCCTGTTACGGGATAGTTTCTGATTTTTGAAGGAATGACAAGATCGCTGCCGACTCCGCTGCAGCTTTCGATCGTGGCTTCCCCGTCTTTGACTGTAAAGAAGAAGCAATCGTACCATTCTCCGGAAGCGGCTTGAGCAATCATCGCATTGTGCATCGTTGGCAATGAGATTGCCGTGCTTGAAAAACCCATGCACAACGCAATCAATGCAGGAATCCATTTTCGTTTCGTCATAGTGTATCCTTTCGTTCATTTTTATCCCAGTGCGGAATCGTCGTCAAAGCTATATTTACGTCCTACAGAAGTGAAACGTGTGTAAGTTTCGGGATGCATCTGATGGAAAATATCATAGAAATAATCGGGGGTTACATATTCTCCATCTATTTTATAGTCCGGTGCAAGTCCATTCTTTTTTGCGAACACCTCATTCGTATAAAAATATTTCAGTCGTTCAACCGTATGATCAGAATGGTAACGATAGTAAGTATAGGAGAATACGCCATTATCATGGTGGTAACCGCTTTCAATCGTCAATCTTTCATCAAGTCCCATATAACCGCCTTCACCGAATTGATCATTCTTTCCATCGCCGTTTGCATCCAGAAGAACAGCCTGTTCGCCATCATAATAGTATATACTTACCTTGTCAGTGCGATCAAAACCGCTTGATATCAGCAGTTCGGGAACAGTATCGCCGTCAAGATCTGCAAGATCCCACATATAATCAGGCTCATAGCTGTCTGAATTTCTGACATTGCCCAGTGCAATGCGGTACGCATCCTGCCAGCTTGCAGCGATCGGCTCTGTTGTTGTACATTCCGTGGTCGTAACCGTTGTTTCTGTTGCAGTTGTTGTCGTCTGCTCGGATACCGTAGTCTGTACGGATTCATCATAAAATGCAATGTATTGCTCGTCCACCCAGCCGTAATACACATTGTAGTCAATATCGTACAAGTCATACCATGTACGGTCTTTATATCGATAACTGCGGACTGCGACGATCTGCTGCTGGTTCTCCAATGTTGTTCCCGTATAGGAATAGTCCCCGTTCTGTTCATTGAATACAGCGATATAGCCTCCCACATTTATACCGCTGATCTCGCCTTTTTTATTACACATGTTCATCTCAGCAGAATATGTTTCATAAGAATAACTTACAGCCGTACTGCTTTCAGAAGAAGTCACCGCAGCCTCCGTCATCTCAGGAAGTTCCGGCAGATAGCCTGCGGCAAGAGCTTTCTTGTGAAATCCTGTATGGTCCGTTGTGGTAAAGCCTGCATATCTGTCATAATCACAGATCTTCACATCGGGTTCTTGGGTGAAGGTGAGTTCGATCGCCTGACCATCATGCAGCTGTATGCCGCCAAAGCAATTGAAATGCTTTTGTGACAGCAGATCACGGATACAGGCATCGGCTTTTTCAATATCATTCTGATCAGGATAATCGGTGCAGCCGCCATACATACTGTTTCTGCAAAGCTCCTCGCAATGATAGAGCATTTCTCCATAATTCTTGTTTTCCACCTGTAATGCGTTCGTTTTTAAAACAAGCTTGGAAAACGTGCTGTCCGCCACCGCAATGAATGTATATTCATTGCACAGTGCATCGGGACCATAGGACGCATATCTTCGGGTTTCAAGAGATTGGACTATCGTATCCCCATAAATACCGAGTTCAAATCTGTCCCCATGCTCTCCGCCGGAGGTGATCACATATTCGTCAAGCAGAATCCTGTCCTTTCTGACCACCGCACCCTGTTCGTATGCATACAGCGTTAAATAGCAATTGCAGCAATATTCTCCGGAACTTTCACGAGTTAGAACAAGCAGTTCAGATGCACCGTCATCCCCAAAATCGCAGACCACCGCACTGACAATTCCTAACAGCTCACTATGCGGTAGATTGAAATAATCAGGTGTATCATTTTCTGCGGCAGAGGCTGAAAGACCATATGTCTGAAGCAATGTGTCAAAAAGATAGCTGTCATAAATAGAGTGAGCATCAACCGAAGTTGCTGCCACTGTGCTTGATTCTGTAACAGTTTCAGTTGTCGTACTGTTATTTTCAGGCTGACTGTTCGTTTCATTCGCCTGACAACCTGTAACTATAGAAAAAGCTGCCAGAACCACACTCAATAATACTGATTTTCTCATTTTCGATCTCCTTCCTCATATCATCCTTTCTGGGGGATTTTCTATTATGATTATACCATACCTCCGTGCTGTTTGCAATAGGATTGTTCAGTGCGGCAGATTACGTCCCCTCTGAAAAGAGCCTGCTGCATGAATGATGAACACAGCAATTCCAGCAAGGACAGGCAAGATGCCGCTTTCCGTTACATATCATTTAGCGATTGGAGTTGATCGCTTGAAGCAGACAAACAAAGACAATGCTGCACAGGTGCAGAGTACGGCAGCATTCAGACAGAGTCTTAAAATCGGTATCTACAAGAGCCTGCGAAATCAGGGTATGATCAGCAATCATGCCCTGATGCAGCTCATGCAGATGCAGAGGAGCGGAAAGCCATGTCAGTAAAGGTTGCCGCTTATTGCCGGGTATCCACGGATACGGAGGAGCAGCTCGGCTCTCTGGAAAGTCAGAAGCAGTATTTTGCTGAGTACATTGAAAAAGCCGAGGATTGGGATCTGGTGGAGGTATACTATGACGAAGGTGTCAGCGGTACTTCCACCAGACACCGTGAAGGCTTTCAGCGTATGATGGACGATGCAGAAGCTGGAAAAATACAGCTGATCATCACAAAAGAAGTGAGCAGATTCGCCCGTAATACTGTGGATACGCTTTCCTATACAAGACAGCTGAGAGGAATGGGAGTCGGGGTATTGTTCATCAACGACAACATCAATACCCTTGAGCCGGACGGCGAACTGCGGCTCACGATCATGGCAAGTATGGCACAGGAGGAAAGCCGCAAGACCTCGGAGCGTGTCAAATGGGGGCAGAAACGGCGTATGGAACAGGGCGTGGTATTCGGCAGAAGTCTGCTGGGGTATGATGTGCAGGGCGGCAGGATGGCGATCAATCCGGAGGGTGCAGAGATCGTCAGGCTCATCTTTCACAAGTATGTCAACGAGAACAAGGGCACACATGTCATTGCCAGAGAGCTTCTGGAAGCAGGGATCCGTCCCTGCCGTGTCAAGGAGTGGAGCAATACCGTCATTCTCAGGGTACTGCGGAATGAGAAATATGTGGGCGATCTCTGCCAGAAAAAGACCTACACACCGGATTATCTGACACACAGCAGGAAGTATAACCGTGGTGCAGAGGAAAAGGTCTATCTCAAAGACCATCACGAGCCGATCATAGACCGTGATCTGTGGAACAGGGCACAAGCAATTCTTGCAGGCAGAACCTTGACGGACGAGCAGAGGTCTAGA
>JAFURN010000049.1 GCA_017480865.1 Ruminococcus sp.
CAGAATGCCGTTTACTGCTGCGATCAGCGTACCGAAATTGGTGAAGGGAATATGCTGTGCCTGTGCACTGTGTCTGCGGAACTGCATTTCACGGGCATTGAGCATACATCCGCCGCAATGTACAACAAGCGCAAATCCGCTGAGGTTTTCGGGGAATTCGTTTCCGGATGAAAAGGAAAAATCCAGCTTTTTTCCGGTGTATTCCGAAATCCATCCGGGAAGCTTTACAGTTCCGATGTCACCGCACTGACGATGATGGGTGCAGCCCTCCGCAATGAGTACGCGGTCGCCATCCTTCAGATGTTCCAGTCTGCGGATTCCTTCCAGAGCCTGCGTGAGTACCCCCTTGTATCGTGCGAACAGAATCGAAAATGAGGTCAGAGAGATCTCTGCCGGAATCATATCCTTCACTTGTCCGAACACCTGACTGTCCGTGATCACAAGATCAGGGGGACGCTTCAGCTGTCCGAGGAGAAGCGGAAGCTGCTGCGGCTGCACCGTAATACACACAGCAAAAGCATCCAGCACTGCACGGATAGACTGCACCTGGGGAAGGATCATGCGTCCTCTGGGTGCAGATGCATCGATCGGCGTGACCAGTACCACGATCTGATTCTCACGAACAATATCAGAGAGCAGCGGCTGCTCCTTGTGTGCTGCCTTGCTTTCCAGATAAACCGCACAGATTTGTTTTTTCAGCTGTTCTATGTGGGAACGTTTTTTTGCACTGACTGCTACGGCGTTGTCAGGAAGCATCTGGGGTGCTTTGGCAAGATCGCATTTGTTATACACAATCACATAGGGGATACGCTTCTGCTCCAGCACCTCCCGCAGCGTTCTGTCGGCGTCCGACTCTCCTGCAAATGCATCGATCACAAGCACAGCAATATCTGTATGCCGCAAAATTTCATAGGTCTTCGCTGTCCGTTTTCTGCCAAGCCCGCTTGTATCGTCAAGACCTGCCGTATCAAACAGCATCACAGCACCCAGCGGAAGCAGTTCCATTGCTTTGCGGACCGGGTCGGTGGTGGTCCCTTTTATATCGGATACGATAGAAACCTCCTGCGCGGCGATGGCGTTGATGAGACTGGATTTTCCTGCATTGGTACAGCCGAAAAATCCGATATGGATCCGCTCGGAGGAGGGGGGCTGATTCAGGTTCCGTTCGTTCATAACAATCCCTCTGTTCCAATGTTAAAAGCGGAAGTCACGGCTTCCATTTTCAATTTTCTGAAGGTGCGCCTGTGCAATACTGCGTACCTTTTCGCTGGGAATCTCCAGCATCTGCTCTGCAATGAGTTTTTCACCGATTGCTTTTGTTTCCGGAGCAGCGTAATCCTCCAGGTATTCCTTCAAGGTCATCAGAGCATTGGGATGGCAGCAGTTCTGGATCTGACCGCTTTTGCACAGAGACATAAAACGGTCGCCGGTACGGCCCTCCCGGTAGCATGCGGTACAGAAGCTGGGGATGTAGCCAAGCTCCATGAGCCAGCGCACCACCTCATCCAGAGAACGCTGGTCACTGACATCAAACTGCGCCGAACCGTCATCCTCGGGGAGAGGCGTATCATAGCCGCCTACTGTTGTACGAGAGCCGCCGCTGATCTGAGATACGCCCAGACGCAGTACACGTTCTCTCACCGCTTTGCTTTCTCTTGTGGAGATGATCATGCCGGTATAGGGAACAGCAATACGGATGAGGGCGCAGATCTTTGCAAAGGTATCATCGTCGATTCCATTGCTGAATGCACCAGGGTCAATGCCCTCTGCACGCTTGATACGCGGCACACTGATGGTATGGGGTCCTACGCCGTGAACCGCTTCCAGATGCTCTGCATGCATAAGGAGTCCTGCAAATTCGTAGGCATACCGTTCCAGACCGAACAGAACGCCCAGTCCCACATCATCAATACCGCCCTCCATGGCACGGTCCATAGCCTCTGTATGATAGGCATAATTGCTCTTGGGTCCCGTGGGATGAAGCTGCTCGTAGCTCTCCTTGTGATAAGTCTCCTGAAACAGGATATAAGTCCCGATGCCGGCTTCCTTCAGCTTCCGGTAATTTTCCACGGTAGTGGCGGCAATGTTTACATTCACACGGCGGATGGCGCCGTTTTTGTGCTGAATGCCGTAAATCGTTTTGATGGATTCCAGGATATATTCAATGGGATTGTGAAGCGGGTCCTCGCCGGCTTCCAGTGCAAGACGCTTATGTCCCATATCCTGAAGTGCAATGACCTGCTGACGGATCTCCTCCTGCGTGAGTTTCTTGCGCACAACACCGTCATTTCCCCGGTGATAGGGACAGTACACACAACCGTTGATGCAGTAATTGGAAAGGTAAAGGGGAGCAAACATAACGATACGGGAGCCGTAATAGTCCTTCTTGATCTTCTCAGCAAGAGCATAGATCTCATCCAGAACCTGCTGATTTTCACATGCAAGGAGGACAGACGCTTCACGGTGTGTAAGCCCCTTTCCCTTTTTTGCAGTATTCAGAATTTCGGAGATCAGCGCAAGGTTCTCCTTGTTTTCCTGTGCATAGGCAAGAGTGTCAAGGATCTCCCCGTGGCTGATAAATTCCTCTGCTTTTAATGATTTCGGATTATACAAAGCATTCGCCTCGATTTTCTCAGTTTTTTACTTTTTCAAAAGCCGTTCCAGCATGACTGCACGGCATTCGTTTTCCAGGGTATCGTCAAGAGGTGCAAGCTGTTCTGGGGCATCCTCGCGACGGCTCAGACAGTATGTCAGAATATAGTCTGACAGCTTCGGATTCTTCGCAAGAAGCGGTCCGTGAAGATAGGTGGCAATGACATTCTTCCCGCAGTAGCCTTCTGTATCGCTCTGGAAGCAGTTTCCGTTTCCGCAGCGCACCTTGCCGAAGGGCGAAGTCACGCCGCTTGTCTGACCGCCGTGATTTTCAAAGCCGATGATGTCAAGGGGTTCACCTGTAATCTCCGTTTGTACCACAATGTTGCCGATGCAGCGTTTTCTGCGGCTGTTCGGGGCAATGGTATGGTAATCAAACAAACCGACACCAGGCAGTTCGTTGCCGTCCGCATCACGGTAGTATTTTCCCATAAGCTGATAACCGCCGCAGATCATCAGAAAGAACACGCCGTCAGCATACGCCTTCTTCAGCCCCTCGCTGCATCTGGGCAGGTCAGCGGAAAGGATCTGCTGCTCAAGGTCAGCACCGCCGCCCAGATAGATGAGGTCATAGGAGGAAAAGTCCGGCACCTCAGAGGTACGGGAGTAGTGCTCGATCTCACAAGGGATGCCTCTCATTTTGCAGCGGTACTGTAAGATCTCCATATTGCCGCTGTCACCGTAGAGGTCCAGCATATCTGCATACATGTGCAGGATTTTAATTGGCTTCATTTGCAGCACCTCCGTGTTTTTCAATATAGCGTTTCAGGGCAGCTCTTGTAGGCTGTACTGCGGTATAGTTTGCAATGACGAATTTCTTGCCGGCAGTGGTGTTCAGCTCCTCTACAGCATCATCCAGCTTCGGACGCACCACGATCTTCGACGGGTCATAGCCGGCACACTTGATGCGCACAGCAATATCATGGGCACGTGTACCTGAGGTTACCACTCTTGTTACACGTTCAAACACACTGAAATTGATATCCCAGATCCAGGATACATCCAGACCGTCTGCAATGTTGTCATTGAGTACGAACAGAAGCTCCTTCTCACCCGACATCTCGTTCATGACACGCAGCGTCATATTTGCGCCTACCGGATTCTTCGCCAGATTCAGCACCGCAGGATTCTCACCCAGTGTAAAGCTTTCCATACGTCCGTTTTTCACAGTGTAGTTTGCAATGGCATCGGTGAGGATCCTGTTATCGATATCGTAAAGCTTTGCCACTGCTGTTACAGCGGTCATGTTATACACATGATAAATGCTGTTCAGGGCAGGTGTGTAGGTGTTCTCTCCGATGCGGAAGGAAGGCTTGTCCAGATCGATATCAGTTGTGGTGACGTAGGGAGTATGGGTACCGTATCCGCATTCCGGACAGGCAAATTTTCCGATATGGGAATACTGGTAATATGCATATTCCAATGCGCTTCCGCAGAACGGACAGAAGCGTCCCTCGCCTGCTTCAAAAAGCTGTGTGGTAGCATGAGCATAGGGTTCTGCGTGGAAGTATTTCACGTTTTTATTGTTCGGATTTGCTCTGCCCAGACGTGCTGTATTGGGGTCATCTCCGTTGAGGATCAGGTTCCCCTCAAAGGTCTTGCAGAATTCATTGATTTTGAGGATCAGAGTTTCCACCTCGCCGTTACGATCCAGCTGATCGCGGAAGAAGTTCAGCACTACCAGCGTTTCCAGCTTCAGCTGGGAGTATACCACCGGCACATGGGACTCGTCCGTTTCGAGAATGAGGTAATCGGCGTTTACTCTGCCCTTCCAGTCACAGTGCTGAAGCAGCAGGGAGCAGATACCGGTATCCAGGTTGTTGCCGGCGCTGTTGGTAATGAGTTTTACCCCTTCTCCGGAAAAAAGCTTTGCCACATAGCTTGTAACAGAGGTCTTTCCGTTTGTGCCGGTAACTGCAATGATCGGGCAGTCCACCTGGAAGAGGCTGACGCACTTATGACGGGTCAGCGTCCATAAAATACAGCCGGGCAGATTGCCGGCATTTTTTCCGAGCAGCTGTAATCCCTTGACAAGAAGCTTGCCAAGAAGAATGAAAAATCGTTTCAATCCTATTCCTCCTTTTTTAGGAAAGGCAGCATGCAGTCAGATACATCCGCACACAAATTTCCTATTATATATGATACTCTGAAAAGCCGAAAAAGTCAAGAGCAGACTCCCAATAAAATCAAGAGACCAGCATTTGCTTTTTTCATTGGAAACATCACAGCGGGACGTTTCAGTCTGTCAAAAAAGCTCTGACAGCTGCCCTTGTAACCCTGCGCCCGGAAAATGAATATACTGGATTGATTGAGAAACGTTTGAAAGGAAGCTGTACAGCTGTCTTATGATTGCGGAGGGAGGAATGAAATGGACTGGTCTTTTATGACAGAATATGCACCGCTTTTTGCAGAATCTGCGCGGATCACCGTAATGATCGGCGGCATAGGAACCTTACTGGCATTGGTGACAGGATTGATCTGTGCATGGATCATGTATTTCCGCATTCCCCTGCTCAGGCAGATCGCAGCTGTATATACCGAACTCTCCAGAAACACACCGCTGATCGTACAGCTGTTTTTTCTCTATTTCGGACTTCCCAAGGCAGGCGTGGTGCTGTCCTCGGAACTCTGCGGGATCATCGGTCTGACCTTTCTCGGCGGAAGCTATATGGCAGAATCCTTTTATGCAGCATTGAAAACGGTATCCGTCAGTCAGATCGAATCCGCAGAAAGCCTGGGACTGAGCCGGTATCAGACAATGCGGTATACGGTAATTCCTCAGGCAGCCCGGGCAGCAGTTCCGCCGCTGTGCGCCAATGTGATATTTCTGCTGAAGGAGACCAGTGTTTTCAGCGCCGTTTCTCTTGCGGACCTTATGTTCACGGCAAAGGACCTGATCGGAATGTACTATAACACCACGGAGATCCTCATAATGCTGGCTGCATTTTATTTGCTGATCCTGCTGCCGGTATCTGTACTATTCTCACTTCTGGAAAGGAGGATGAACCGTGGAAGGATATGAAGTCATTTTTGCAGGCAGCAACTTCATCCGGCTGCTTTCCGGATTGTGGGTCACAGTCAGGATCTCTCTCATATCCATCGGATTTTCCCTGATCTTTGGGTTTATCGTAGGCATTGCAATGACAGGGCGCAGTCCCCTTATAAAAGCACTCTGCCGGGTTTACCTTGAAATTGTAAGAATGATCCCTCAGCTTGTATGGCTGTTTATCATGTACTTCGGCGTCACAAGAATGACAGGTCTTAACCTCAGCGGCGAAGCGGCTTCGGTCATTGTGTTTACAATATGGGGAGCGGCGGAGACAGCAGATCTGGTAAGAAGCGCATTTCAGTCTGTACCCGTTCATCAGTTTGAATCGGGGCGTGCATTGGGTCTGAGTCAATTTCAGCTGTATTTTTTCGTTATACTTCCGCAGGCAGTGAAAAACCTGTTCCCCAATATCATCAATCTTGCAACAAGAATGATAAAAACCACTGCACTGATATCGCTGATCGGCGTGACGGAGGTGCTGAAGGTGGGAAAGCAGGTGATCGATGCCAATCGTTACGATGCTCCGGATGCGGCATTGTGGGTGTATGGTGCGATCTTTCTGATGTATTTTGCTGTATGCTTTCCGCTGTCCTTGCTCTCCCGCAGATTGACAGAACGAAAGGAGTGATGGGTATGTCTGGCAATATCATTGAGATCCGTCATCTGAGGAAAGCCTTTGGCGATCATGTAATATTCAGCGACCTGTCGCTGACGGTGAAAAAGGGAGAAACTGTCGTGATCATCGGACCATCCGGCTGCGGAAAAAGCACACTGCTCCGATGTCTGAACGGTCTTGAACCCATACAGGGCGGTACCATATATCTGAACGGAAAGCCCTTGGAATACGGCAGGAAAAGTCTTGTGAAGATCCGGCAGAAGATCGGTATGGTGTTTCAGAACTACGATCTGTTTCCGAATATGACCGTGCTTCAGAATATTCTGCTGAGTCCTGTAAAGGTGCAGAAAAGAAACCGCCGGGAAGCAAAGGAGGAAGCGGAGCAGCTTCTGGAAAAGGTAGGACTGCGTGAGAAGGCAGATGCGTATCCTGATGCGCTTTCAGGCGGGCAGAAACAGCGTACAGCGATTGTCAGGAGTCTGATCATGCATCCCGATATTCTGCTGCTGGATGAGATCACAGCCGCACTGGACCCTGAGATGGTACATGAGGTCCTCGATGTAGTAATGGAGCTTTCCAGAAACGGTACTGCCATGCTGATCGTTACCCATGAAATGGCATTTGCAGAAGCCGCAGCAGACAGGGTGATCTTCCTTGACGGCGGCAGAATTCTGGAGGAGGGAGAGCCTCAGGCGTTTTTTCATTCTCCCCAAACAGAGCGTGCCAGACGTTTTTTATCTGCATTCACCTATTCGGAATCATAACAGGGGAGGTATTGCTATGAATTTCTGGAAGAGAATAACAATGGCACTTTGTGCGTCTGTCATGGCATGGACAGTGTCCGCATGTACCGGTCATTCCGATGAAAAACCGGATGGATCAGGCGATGGTGATCTCTATCGCACAACAGATGAGATCCGGGCAGACGGAACTGTCCGGATCGGCGTATTCACCGATAAGAATCCCTTCGGATATGTGGATAATAACGGCGAATATCAGGGCTACGATGTATATTTTGCAGAACGAATCGCAAAGGATCTGGGTGTTACCCTTGAATTTGTTCCCACAGAGGCAGCCAACAGAGTGGAATACCTGGAGACGGGAAAGGTCGATATCATTCTGGCAAATTTCACAGTGACAGAGGAACGTGCCCGGAAGGTCGATTTTGCACTGCCGTATATGAAGGTTTCATTGGGGGTCGTGTCGCCTGACCATGCAGTGATAACCACAGCAGAACAACTCCGGGATAAAACGCTGATCGTTGTCAAGGGTACGACTGCGGAAACCTATTTCACTGAAAATTATCCCGATGTGAAGCTTCAGAAGTATGACGAGTACAATGAAGCCTATTCAGCACTTCAGGACGGCAGAGGAGATGCATTTTCCACAGATAATACGGAGGTCCTTGCATGGGCAATGAAGAATCCCGGCTTTACAGTCGGGATGGAAGCCCTTGGCAGCGTGGATCAGATCGCTCCGGCAGTCACCAAGGGCAATACCTCTCTTCTGAACTGGATCAACGAGGAGATCGTTTCTCTTGGGGAGGAGCAGTTTTTTCATGCTGCTTATGAGGCAACGCTTGCCGATGTATACGGTACTGCGGCTGCCGCAGAAAGCATTGTCGTAGAGGGCGGCGTAATGGAATAATAACAAGGTATACTTTAACAGCGGGCGAGCGATGCTTGCCCGCAATTTTGTTTCAAAATCCGGGGTTATCTACAATCTCCGGGTCTGCTTGCAGCCCCTCACAGCAGAAACTGTCTTAGGGGATACTGCTTTATTGTCAGATTACACAAAGCAGAGCGCACCTGATTGTGCTTTACAGAGAAAAAATATTTTTTTCGGTAAAATGCAACATTTTCCACCTTGAAATTGTATAATAAATAATAAGGGTATGTCAGACATGCCAAAAGAAAGGACTGATTTTATGAGAAATTCAAAACGTCTATTCACGCTGCTTACCGCATCTGCCTTGTCGGCATCTCTGCTGACGGTGTATTCCGGTGCTGACGCGGCATATGAACCGCCCACTGCTGCAAATACAGAAGCTGCACTTTGCTCAGATGTTCCTGACGCTCTCCTCGCCGTGCAGGAGGCATATCCTGCCGGCACGGTCTGGACAGATACGGAAACTACATTTGTAGATACGATTCTTGCATATGTATTTCCTGATACTGTCCCCGGACACATTCTCCGCTATCAGATGCGTCCGGGCGATAAAATGGTTCTGGATGGTCATGAATCTATGATCACAGAGGTTAAGGATACCTCTTACATCACCGCAGGCTATGATGAAGAAACCGGGGTTTACTGGGATCGTGAGATTACGGTTCAGGAAATCAATCAGGCGGAATCCTTTGCGTATTACTCCTGCTATCCGGATACGGAATTTGAATTTACAGATTATTCAGTTACACTGAAACCAGGAGAAACCTATGATACATATGTGATCGCTCCGGAACCACTGACGCTTACCTGGAGAACTACAGATACAGCAGTTGCAGCGGTTGATGAAAATGGTGTGATTACAGCGGTCAGTGACGGCGTTACTGCTGTTTCAGCTTCTTCCGATACATATACCTACTATATAACAGTTTATGTCGATGACGGAAAGGTTTACGAGAGCGGCGAAGGCGGAAACGGCGGCAGGACTACAGTAAATACCCGTTACACCGATGAAAACTGTACCAGCTACTGGATCAGCGACTGGGAGCATGATTCCTTCAATATTCTCCCGAAAGAACAGAAGGCATGGTTCTGGTCCTTCTGCTCCTCTGATTTGCTGGTTGTTACACTGGAGGAAGGCTATGCAGAAGCCTTTGATCCATCAACCGTCATTGAAGGCGCACAGGCGCATCCGGTCAGTGATTTTCCATACAACCTTACCTTCCGTCCTGGCGCACAGGGCGATCTGCTGAATGGAAGCTATCTCTCTGAACTGCCTGAGGAAACGACTCGTATTGTTAAAGGCGCGAATGCAGAAAACCACAAGCTGTATGAAATGGATGGTGTTGTCCAGGTGTTCAGTACCAGTGCGCTGGTTGCAGAAGAAGCATGGGCGGAGACTCCTGTCATTGCAGTGCACACAAATTCAGGCACACTGAACAGCCTGGTGAGCAATTTTGCGGAAAACAATGTGACTGGCATAACGGAAATCGTTCCGTATATCAGTCCGCGTTCCGAACATTACAGCGGGCCCCAGTCTTATTATGTGACCTTTGACAATCTGCCTGCTGATCTGAATTCTGTGGAATATTATGAAGCGGTGATTGCGCTTTGTAAGCAGATTGAGGACTGCGGAATCGGGGAAGCCTATCCTGTGTTTGCGCAGAATGACGGGCTGCCTGAGATTCCGGATGATTATAGGCTCGCAGAAATTGCTTATACCAATGCAGCGGTAGATGAAGATGACACCATTACCGTTACACATGCTTATAATACGTGGGATGATGTCTGGATCTATCCGAAGGAGCGAACAGACTTCGTTCATCGTAAAGAGTACGATGCTCTTTATGTTTTAAAGGTGATCTGTACAGATCCTACAGCCTTTACAGAAGAATTCAGCGGACAGTATTCTATTCAGGAAGAAGTATATGCAATCGAGGAGACAGATGCAGAAAACTGTCTGATTGTTGCGGATTCGTCTGTATCCGATGTTTCTTATGCAACAAGAAACTGGACGCTGGAGGAGGCAGAGGAAGCTGCTAAGGTACTGCTTCGCTCTGAGAATGTGCAGCGTGTGGAAATTATGGATGGCTATTGGGAAATGAATTCCAGCCATATGTATGTATATGACCTTATTGTCAGCATAAATTCGGATGAGGAACTGTCAGCGTCTGATTTTGAATGGATAGATTCCTGTCTGGATGATCGTGTATATCTGGCGGAGGACATCGGACATACAGAAGGCTCTTCCTACTACTCACTCCATTTTGATACGACCAGTACTCTTTCCAACCAGGAAGAATGGGAGGTTCTGCGAACTGTCATGAAAGAATGCCTTGCCAATATTCCTTCTGTTTATTTCGTAGCGCCAGGCCATCTCGTGACAAATGCAATCGCCTTGTACAATCAATTCCGTTTTGTCTATGCGGTGGATCGAACGGACATCACCAAGGGAAGTCCGGATGGAGATGATGCGATCACTGTTGCAGATGCATCATTAGCACTGGAGCAGTATGCAAGAAATGCGGCTGATGCAGAGGATGATTCCTCTACGGATGCTGCGGCAAAGCTGATTGCCCTTGTTTCTGCGGATGTGAACGGTGACAATGCAGTTACGCTTGCGGATGCATCTCTCATTCTCAGCTACTATGCAAATCTGGCTGCCGGAAACGAGATTTCCTGGGATGCACTGATTACTTCCTGATTTTATAGATTCTGTTTGAATTGTTGGGGGAAATTGTAGTTTGCAGCTGGAGCCAGCTGCACCGCATATCCCCCCTCTTAACATACTTCGTGCGAAAAGTCTGCTTAATGCCCCCCAGGGGGCGTGATGAGTCCTTGCGTACAAAGTTCGTAAAATCGGTGAAATTGTAGGGGACAGCGCCTACATTTTCACGTGATCAGGACGATTTGTAGGGGCGACCATTGGTCGCCCGC